>JAFGFK010000138.1 GCA_016931135.1 Candidatus Sumerlaeota bacterium
AAATACAACCTGGTCACCAATTTCGGACGCCTTTTCGATCCCCTTGCCGACAAGATGCTCGTGACCGTCGCCTTTGTGGGTTTTGTGGAAATGGAACTGTTTCCCGCATGGATCGTCATCCTGATCCTGTGCCGCGAATTCCTCGTGACCGGACTTCGCATGCTCGGCGTTTCCCTGAACCGCGTGATTCATGCGGATAAATGGGGCAAACACAAGATGGTTTCCCAGATTGTCACCGCTATTGCCACCCTGATCTTCATTTGCGCGCGCCAGCTTCTGACCTATACGGATCATTGGGACAAGATCATTGTTCGCAGGATGGAAGCGGATTGGTGGTATCTTCTGGGTTTGAAAATCCTCCTTTATTACTGCTCCCTGCTTACCCTGTATTCCGGAGCGGTTTATCTCTATAAAAACAGAGACCTTTTTCATGAGTAGCGCCGGTTGTGATTTATTGATACTTTATCCCCGGATCAATGCGCCCTGTTCCCCGCGGGACCTTTTGGAACTGGGAACGTGCCTTCAGATGCTCCGCGATGCGGATTTTAACGCCTCCGTTTTTCCCGTTTACGAAAAAACTTCCCCTGAAATTCTATCGGAAACAGTCAATCAATATAATCCAGGCATGGTTTTATATTATATCCATCCCCGACACATCTCCTTTCTGAAATCTATTGCTCCTGTTCTCAAGGAAACGTTTCTCAACATTCATTTCTGTTGCGGAGGCTCTCTTTCCACTCTCGATCCGGATTTCGTGATTTCCATCATGGGAATCGACAGCCTGGTGATCGGGGAATGGGAGATTCCCATCCTGGAACTGATCTCCTCTTTGCGGAAGAAAGAGGATTACTCTTCCTTAAGGAATTTCTGGTTCAAAACCCCGCTTCTGGAATATAAAAAGAATCCCCTGCGCCCCCTTCTGGAAGGTCTCGACATCCTTCCTTATCCGGATCGCGGATTTTATCCCCATGAGCGACTCGTAGATGCCTGCAATGGCGCGCTTCCCATTATGACTTCCCGGGGATGCCCCTGCGATTGCCTTTTTTGCCCCGCGTCCCATTACAGGGATATCTACAAAGGAAAGGGCGCATTCTATCGCATGCGTTCTCCAAACCATGTCATAGGCGAGATTCTCGAACTTCGCTCCCGGATTCCTTTCTCATCCGTTCTCTTTACAGATAGGATTTTTCCTGCCAAAAAGGAATGGCTCCTCGCATTTTCAGATCAGTTTCACTCCCAGGTCAATCTCCCGTTTCACATCGCTTGCACAGTAGAACAATTGGATAAGGAAACCATCGAACTCCTTATTATAGCGGGCTGTTCCTCGGTGAAACTCGGGATTGAAACCGGAAACGAGGCTTTTAGAAAAAGAATCGCAAACAAAAACAACGGGAATGATAAAATAATAAATACGGTGAAATATCTGAAGGATGCGGGAATCGCTGTTTACGCCTCCTATCTCCTGGGATTGCCTCTGGAAACAGAAGACCTCGCAAGGGAATCTCTCGAATTCAACGATAAAATCGCCCCAGAGAAAACTCGGGTAAACGTCTTTTATCCTGTTCCATCCACTTCCTTGTTCAATTACTGCGTGGATAAACAATATTTCTCCAATCGCAATCCCGACGATCTCGCAAAAGATGAATCGATCCTGAACCTTCCCTTTCTCTCTTCACAGGCGATCAAAGATTTTTATCTAAGATTCCAGGCGGCAAATTGCAGACAGCAGATGACGAAATCCCGCAAACCTGCCGGTTTCTGCGATATTCTTTTCCAGTTTTCTCAATGCGACCTGGAGGAAACCGAGGCGGTTACCTGCGGGCAATTCACACTTTCAGGACAATCCCATATCTGCCTTGCGCAAAGTCCCAATACCAAATTGACTCTTCCGATTACCCTGAAATCCCAAAGCTATTTCAAGTTCGGCATTGGTTTGGAGCCCACGCTTCTTCCCTTTGATTCCAACGCCTCCTTCCGTTTTACCCTCGTTCTGATCCAGGATGAAAAGGAACGAATCCTGTTCGAGAAATATCTCAAACCTTCGGAGGAACCAAAAGATTTCGAGTGGTCACATTACGAACTCCCGATTCCCGATGCAAAGGAAGGGGAGGCGTTGATCCGCCTGGAATATAGAACCTCCCTTAAGGGAACGCATCCCGTTCGGGGACTCTGGCGCCATCCTTATATAACCGGAAGAATGAGCGATGCCGATGTCAAACCCGCATCTTTCACTGAGGAGGAGTTCTATCAGCTCCAGAAGAATCTGCTTCAGGCGAATCTCCTCCTGGAACGGGCGAACCAGGAGAAACAAAATCTCAACAAGGCCCTAAGTCTCCTGGAAAATGAAAAAAACGATCTCCTCGCGCTGCTGTCTGGATTGGAAGAAAACGTATTGCGCCTCAAGGAAGAAAATCGGTTCTCCCGGGAAGAGATAATCCGGTTAGAGAAAATCCGGAAGGCGTACGAAAAAACCTTATCCGCGCGCTTGAAAAAACTGTTCCGTAAATAAGCGAAACATGATGCCTGATTTCAAATCCGACAAATATCCCCTGTTCATTCTGATCGCCGTTGTCTTTCTGGCGTTTGGGAATTCCCTGTTCCATCAGTTCACGTATGATGATCACAAGGGAATAGAAGGCAATCGCTCCATTGAATCGCTGCGTAACCTCGATCTTCTCTTTTCCAAAAAGTATTTCAATATTTTCGGAGAAAGATCGTATCGCCCGGTTGTAACGGCGAGTTACTTTTTCGATCATTTTCTGTGGGGCAAACGCCCCTTTGGATATCACCTGACAAATGTCCTGCTTCACGCATTCGCTTCCCTGACATTTTATTTTTTTCTGAGTTATTTTTTCAGAGAAAGGATGGCGCGCCTTTTCGCCGCGCTTTTATTCTCCCTGCATCCGGCGGTTTGCGAACCGGTCAATTCCATATCTTTTCGGGAGGACATCCTCGCCGGATTGTTTGTTCTAATGACTCTTCTCCTGTTTCTTTCGAAGCGCCCCGCCTCTCCCTTGCATCTCTGCCTCGGAGTTTTCACAGGTCTCTTCGCCCTTTTTTCCAAGGAATCCGCTTTGCCGCTTTTTATTATCTGCCTTTTATTTTTTGTTTTGTATAAGAAAGAATCAGGCTCATATTTAAAGCGGGCTCTGCCTTTCCTGATATTGCAATTCTTCATCCTGATATTTTACGTGATCATCCGGTTCAAGATCATGGTTCCGGATGAAGAATGGAATACCCGGCTTCTGGGGGGAAGCGCGTCAGCTGCCATGGCGCATTCCGGTTTTCTCTTTTCCAAAACATGGTTCACATTTATCTTTCCTTTCCACCTGAACGCCGATTATGCCTTCTGGAATATCAAAGGGGCGTTGACTCCTTACAGTATCGGGGGAGCGCTGTTTATATGCGGTTATCTTATTTTACTTATGTTTTTTTACAAGAAACGTCATAATAGAATTTTCATTGGGTTGATCTGGATTTTGTTGTTCTTTATTCCTTCATCGAATTTGATCCCGCTCACCAATCCCTTTGCCGAACGCTACCTGTATCTCGCGCTGCCCGGTTTTGCCATCCTTGGAGGGTTTCTGTATGAATCCATTTTACTGAATATAAAAGCGCAAAACGAGAGAAGGAAAAATATCTTATCATTGGGAATTCCCACGATTTTTCTTATGCTTCTTGCCTTTCTTTCCATAAACCGCAATCTGGTTTGGAGTACGGATAAAACGCTCTGGGAATCCACTCTGGAGCGTGAGCCGGATTCCGTGCGCGCTTTGAATGGCGTGGGGCTTGTTATGATTCAAAAATGGAGACTCGAAAAAGCTGCGGAACTTTTTCAACATGCCCTCGCCCTTGATCCGCTGGATTATGAAGTAAGGAACAATCTTGCGGTTGCGCATATACGGGATGGAAAACCCGACCTTGCAAAGAGCGAGCTCGAAAAGGCGCTTCGGATCAAACCTGATTATGCCGCAGCGCATTACAACCTCGGGCGGCTTTATTTATCAGAAGGGGAGGAAGGCTTGGAAAAGGCGAGGCGCCACCTCATGCGCGCCCTGGAACTCGGCTATCCTGTTCCCGATACCTTTAAAGAAAAAATCAAATAAAATACAGTAGTTTGGCAAATATAGGGGTCAAACCCTATAAAAATCCTTATTTTCTCATGAAAAATATCAAACAGCCTGGCTGGCGAATTCGTATGGGGAATTATCGAATTTTATATGAAATTGATGACCAACGCCACATTGTGACTATTTATAATGGACTTTCTGGCTTCCTATGGACTTCACCACAATCTCCTTGTGTTTGAATCTGTTCCA
>JAFGFK010000139.1 GCA_016931135.1 Candidatus Sumerlaeota bacterium
AGAATCATGCAAGAATCGAGCGGGAATATTGCGGGATTTGATCGTGATTTGAAACGTTGCAACGGCGTTGCCATAACTTTTATTCCGTTATGATTTTATTTAAAACAGGACGCATTGTTACAATATAGACGCTTCTGTCAATAAAAAATTTCGTAAAAATGTGATTTTTTTAAGAAAGCGCTCTTTTCGCTGTTTTCATCTGATTACGCAGACGATACGAATTTAAAAAGGTTGACAGGGGGCATTTCCGCTTGATTTTGGATTCCGGGTTCGATAAAGCCTCATTTGCTTAAATATATTATGTACAGGAGGGAAAGATAAAATGAGTTTTATCACGGGACGAACAGGTTTGATGGCATTCATGATCCTTCTCATCGGTTTACAATGGGGATGCTGCGCCACGGCGGAGCTGTCATGGGAGGTCAAAGCGGGAGTGGAAACGCTCTTCGAGAATCCGGAGGATTTGAAGTTGATCGAAGGGAAAAAAGTGGGATTGATCACGAATCCCACCGGAATCGACCGGAATTTCAAATCGACGATCGATATTCTTGCGGATTATCCGGGATGCCAGCTCGTGGCGTTATTCGGTCCGGAGCATGGAATCCGGGGGGACTTCTTCGGGGGCGCCAAGGTGGCGGATTCGGTGGATCAGAGATCGGGCGCGCCGATATACAGCCTGTACGGCACGGGATCGAGCGCCCCCAGCGAGGAAATCCTGAAAAAAATGGATGCGCTGATCTATGACATTCAGGATATCAACGTACGTCCTTATACATATATTTCCACCATGATGGCGTGCATGGAAGCCGCGAAGAAAGCGGGCGTTCAATATATCGTTCTGGATCGTCCGGACCCCACGGGGGGCGATATGGTAACAGGAAATGTCCTGGAACCGGCTTTCAAATCGTTCATCGGATATTACGCGATCCCCTATACATACGGGATGACGCCGGGGGAACTGGCGCTTTATTACAATGGGGAAAGCGGATTGGGCGCGGATTTGCATGTGGTCAAAATGAAGGGTTGGAAACGGGGCATGATGTACAAGGATACGGGGCTTCCCTGGGTGCCGCCTTCCACGCATATCTGCCGCTGGGATACCTCCCTTTACTGCGCCATCACGGGCGGCATGGGAGAGATGCACACGGTGAACGAGGGTGTGGGATATACGCTTCCCTTCGAGATAGCGGGAGCGCCCTTTATCGATGGAACCGCCCTGTGCAGGGAGCTGAACAGCCGGAACATCCCGGGAGTAAAATTCAGGCCGATCTCCTATCAACCCAAATATTACGCCTTCCAGGACAAAACATGCAGCGGAGTACACATCTATATCATGGATTACAAGAATCTCGATCCCTTTGTCACGGGTCTCAACATCATGGACGCCATCAACAAGTTGTACCCGGATCAGAAGATATTCGAAGCGGGGGGAAGGGTGAGCGCATTCAACAAGGCGATGGGAACGGACAAGATCCGCAAGATGCTGATGGAGAAGAAGCCGATCGAAGAGATCGTGGCAAGTTACCAGGCGGGGCTTCAGGAATACATGACCAAGAGGAAAAAGTACCTGCTTTATGAGTGAACGCGGCCTGGCTTGATTTACGGCACAACCTCTTACTTGAGAAGGCGTTGATACACTTGTACGAATTTCCTGAAGGAGCGGTCATAGGTGGCTTCGGCATCCTTTGGAAAACAACACGCGGGGAGCTCGTTCATGCTGAGGTGATAATGGAGGCATTCGCAACAGAGCCCTTTTTTCGAACACGGATAGGTGCAGTTGCATTTCGAGGCATTGGCGGATTGATTTGCGCAGGCAGACATATTACTATCATCCTTTGAAAAAAATCGAATCATAACCGTATGGTTGATTGCAACAGATCTGGAAAATTTTTGATGCAGGATTTGAAAAGGGAATGTCAAACCAAATTTTTCAACGAAGATACTGGTCAAAGAACCTGGATTCACGGAACCTGGGGGGGGAATTTTCGAGGAAGAGATTTCATTTTAAAGAAGAGGCGGCTTTTTATTTCAGTCCGGAGCAGCAATACGCGGTGAAAAAGTTATGGGGTGAGGAAGGGCTTTCCGGGAAGCGGATACTGGAGATTGGATGCGGAGTGGGCGTATTTGCATTATTTTTAGCGCGGCAGGAGGCGGAGGTTTTTGTCGTCGATCTATCTCTGGAACGGTTGAAATTTCTGAAGAATCAGGCGGAAAAGATCGGGCTTGGAGACCGGATCAGGATTATTTGCGGCGCAGCGGAAGACCTTCCTTTTGCATCGGAAGCTTTTGACGCCCTATATACCAAATCGGTATTGATCCATACGGATATCGAACCGGCATCGCGTGAATCATACCGTGTTTTAAGAAGAGGAGGAACGGGGATTTTTGTCGAGCCTCTGAATAAAAATCCCTTTGCCTGGTTCTATCGAACATATCTGGGACCAAAGGAATGGAAATCAATCACAAACTATTTTGATACAAACCGGCTTCGGCGACTTGCCAAGCCGTTTGGGAATATAAGGATAAAGTATTTTTATCTGTTCAGTTTTGCAGCGTTTTTCTTCCAGTTCGGCGTGAGAAGTTTAACAGCGTTTCAATTCCTTGTAAGATGTCTGAATGAACTGGACAATGCGCTGTTCCGGGTATTGCCTTTTCTGAAACGCTTTGCCTGGTTTGCGGTGATTCACGCCAAAAAGCGCTGATATACGGAGGGGGCTGATGTCACGAACTAAAATCGTTGCCACGCTGGGTCCTGCGACAAGGGAGATAGCGGTCATCCGCCAGATCATCGAGCGTGGCGTTGACGTTTTCCGCATCAATTTTTCTCATGGGAATGAAAAGGAACATGCGGAGATCATCCGGAACATAAGAAAGGCTGCCGGCGCGGCGCCGGTAGCCATCATGGGAGACCTGTCGGGACCCAAGATGCGTTGCGGAAGGATCGAGAAGGAACCGGTTATTTTGAAAAAGGGGGAAAGCCTGATCCTGACAACGCGGGACATCCCGGGAACCAGGGAGGCGATTTCAGTCAATTATAAACAGCTTCCTCTGGAGATAAAATCCGGAGAGCATATTTACCTGGATGATGGCAGCATCGAGATCGAGGC
>JAFGFK010000140.1 GCA_016931135.1 Candidatus Sumerlaeota bacterium
CCGCCCTTGAAATAATCCTGTTCCTTTTTATTCAACCGGATCACCAGGAATCCGATCAGAATCATGCTGATAAAATAGATTGCCACAATCGAGTAATCGATGATATTCAAATTCTTCAAATCCATGATGACGTCTCGCTTATATTCATATTATAAGTATAAGGGGGAGAATTGAAGTATTGACAAAAATATTGCAACAAGAAAATTTTAATTTTGTGCGGATAAAAAAAATGTTCCGGCTATTTTTGTTTTGCTTTCCGGACAAGATAAATTGTAGTTTTCCAATAACTTGATAGAGGAGCCGGATTCATGGAAATTAAAATTCCTTATGGGCGGGAACAAATTGCCGTTACAATCGATAAGTCGCGCGTTGCGGGGATCATTTATCCCAATGACGTGAAATGCGAGGATGAAAAAAAGACGCTGGAAAAAGCGCTGGAGAATCCCGTCCAAAGCGCCCGATTTTCCGAATTCATATCCGGGAAAGGCAAGACGCTTTTTATCGTGAATGACGGAACGCGCCCCACTCCAACGGCGAAGGTTCTCGATATCCTGGAGCCGCAGATCGAGGGCAAGGATTGTGATTTCATCATTGCCACCGGGGATCACAGGGCGCCGAATGAAGAAGAATACCGGTTCATATTCGGAAGACATCTGGAGAGCTTGCGCAAGCACAATCGTATCTTTGTCCATGATGCAAAAAAAGACGAAGATATGGAATTCATCGGTACATCATCGAACGGAACCGAGATGTGGGTGAACAAAAAGGCGCTGGAAGCGGACCGGATCGTGATCATCGGATCCGTGGAGCCGCATTATTTCGCGGGATATACCGGAGGACGTAAATCCTTTCTTCCGGGATTGGCTTCGCGCAAAACCATCACCATGAATCACAAGTTCGCATTAAGGGCGGAGGCGGAGTCGCTCATTCTGGAGGGAAATCCGGTTCACGAGGATATGATCGATGCCCTGAATACCCTCGAGGGGAAGAAAATCTTTTCCATACAAATCGTGCTGGATGGGAAGCGGCGTATTTACGCTGCATTTGCAGGAGATATCATCAAATCCATGGATATTGCTGTGGAGGCGGCGAAAAGGGTGTTTGTGGTGGATATTCCGGAAAAGGAAGACATTGTTGTATCCGTGGCGCCGTATCCGATGGATGTGGATTTATACCAATCGCAGAAGGCGCTGGATAACGGTAAACTCGCATTGAACAAGGGCGGGATTTTGATTCTTGTTTCCAAGTGCCGAAGCGGGATAGGACCTGCCACGTTTTATGAACTGATGTCGAGCTGTGACTCCCCTGAAAATGTAATGGCGAAGATCGAGCGGGAATACAAACTGGGTTATCACAAGGCTGCGAAGCTGGCGGAGATTTTATCATGGGCGGAGATATGGGCGGTTACGGATTTGGAGCCGGATGCTCCAAAGAAAATCTTTTTCCACCCGTTTTCAAGCGTTCAGGAGGCGATCGATGCGGCGCTCGAAAAAAAGGGGAAGCATGCAAGGTGTATATTTCTGATGGATGGAAGCATTACAGTTCCAAGGGTAAAATAAGATCGATATTATAAAGGATAAATATAGGATTGCTAAATATATTTAACTAATCGTTGTTCGTCTGCAGGGATCGATAATCCCTCCCTTTTTTCGTTTCGGATTTAGGATTAATAAGGAACGGACATGGGACTACTCCGAAATAGTTTTTAAAAAACATATAAAACTATCCGAAGATACCTTCGTTCCTTCAATTTTTTTTATGTCAAAGAGCATTTTTTCTTTAAAAAATCGCTAAAGTCTAGAATTAAATATAAAGAAGTGGGACAGGTCTCCTGACCTGTTCCACATTAACCTGTGAGAAAATATGGACGGGTCAGGAGACCCATCCCACTTAAAAACGGCAGCATGGCTACGGCACTCAATATAATCAATTATTTTCGCGTAATATCGCGCGTTTAGTATTTATCCGCATCGTTAGTATAAAATTATATAAACCGCCCCGCCAGATTTCCCCAATTTATTACTCCATCCGCGCCTTAATGATACTCATGTAGGAGTCTGACCCCATTTTCCCCTATATTACTTTTTTCACGGATTCCGGGAGATTCTCCTTCAGCTGGGGAAACGACTCGATAATCCGCATAATATCCGCGAGGTCTTTTTGTCTCTTGCTTGGGCGACGTTCCTTATCCATATAAGCCCATGTCTTTCCAGTCAATATGTCTTCCAGAGAAGCAACCTTCATCTGGTATCCCAAAACATTTTTGATGGTAGCTCGTGAAATAAAATCCTGGTACCGCAAATCAGTTTGAATCTGGATGCGGATATCGGACTCGTCAGTTCCCAGATTGACGCTATGGGGAAATTGTTCGATTTTAAATTGTTTTTTCGCGAATTCCATGAGTCTGTCTATCCTGTCAACCATCACGACAATATCCAGGTCAAGGCTTACAACGGGTTCAACGTAGGCATTCACGGCAAGACCGCCGATTACGCAATAGTCAATGTTCTCCTGAACGAGTAAATCAATAAGAGCCTGGATAATATCCTTCCTTCCGTTGCAAACCCCATTGAGAAATGTTTTCTGATTCATCTCTGGCGCCTTATAATAACCAATAGTTTTTATCTTGTTGATGAAATAATGATAGAGATCATAGAAATATTATTAGGTTGAGTCAAGTTAGTATTTATAAGTTTTAAATACGGATATTTAGAGGACGCCGTTTTACGTTTGACATATAAAGCCATGGGATGGGAGGAATATTATTATCATTATACAAGGAGAGAACGATGCCAATCGTTGAAAAGCGCGCAAAGCCGGAGAGTATAGAGCGGATCCGCGAAATTGTCGGAACCGACTCGGTGAGGACTTCAAAGGCGGACCTTTATGTTTACGGCTTCGATGCGGGAATGCACCGCAGCATGCCGGATGCCGTGGTTCGCCCTCAAAACGCGGAGCAGATTTCTCAAATCGTCAAACTCGCCAATGAACATGATTTCGCCATCATTCCCCGTGGGGCCGGAACCGCTCTTTGCGGGCATAATACCCCCGTTGCGGGAGGGATCATCCTCGATCTCCAGAAGATGAACCGGATCAAAGAAATCAACCCGGGGGATTTATTGTGCGTTGTGGAACCGGGCGTTATTTGCGACGACTTGAACAATGCCCTGAAGAAATACCGTTTTTTTATCCCGGGTCCTGCTTCCAGCGAGGCGGCGACCCTTGGAGGCATGGTGGCTGCCAATGCATCCGGCGCCAAGGCTTTGAAATACGGCGCAACGCGGGATTATGTTCTCGGGCTTCAGGTAGTAACGCCCACAGGGGAAATCATCCGTTGCGGAACGCGCACCCTGAAAAATTCAAGCGGTTACCAGTTGGAGAAACTCTTCGTGGGTATGGAGGGAACGCTTGGCATCATAACCGAGATCACGCTCAAGATGGCGCCTCTTCCTGAAAAAACCGCAGCATGCGCCGCTGCTTTCAAGGAACTGGTGGAAGCGGGGCAAACCGTTGCGGATATCATTGCCGTTCCGATCTTTCCCGCACAACTCGAGATCATGAGCGATATATGCGTGAAGGCGGTGAACAAGGCGACGGGATTGGGGCTTCCCGAATGCGGAGGCTTCCTTCTGATAGCGTGCGATGGTCATCCGGAGGCGGTCAAGGATGAAATACGCAAGGTCAAAGAGATATGTGAGAAAAACGGGGCGTTCTTCATCGATTACACGGAAGACGCGAAACGGATTGAAGAATTATGGAAGGGCAGAAAGCAGATGCTCGCTTCCCTTTCGGTGATCAAGCCGGAATTTTCAACCGTGATGCTGGCGGATGACATGGCGGTTCCGATTTCCAAAGTACCGGACGCTGTAAAGGGTTTCCTGGAGATACAGGATAAATACGACATATACATTCCGCCATACGGTCATGCGGGCGACGGCAATCTTCATACAAAGGTTCTCCTGAATCCGGAAAACAAGGAACACTGGCTTCAGGCGGAAAAGGCGGTGCGCGAGATATACGACCTTGTTCTGCAGCTGGGGGGAACAGTAACCGGAGAACACGGGGTAGCGATCAGCAAGGCGGAATATTTCAAAAAGGAGCGCGCGGATTCGATACCCTTCATGCGGGCAATCAAAAGGGCGCTCGATCCGAAGAACATCCTGAATCCATACAAGATATTCGATTGGGATGAGAGTTTTCTCTCAAATTTGCGGTATCCTGTTGAATTTTCGAAGAAAGAGGCATAAATCCAAATTGCCATGATTATGATTGGGAGAATCTCGATTACGAGCGCCCGCCTTCGTTTTAACTACGGCGGGGCAAGCGAGCACGGGTATGAAGCGAGGTTAAAGACGCCCGGGTATTATCCCGGATTAACAGGAGAAATAGATGAAGAATAGTTATTCCGATCTCGAGAAGCTGAAAAACGAAATGCTCACTTGTACGATGTGCGGATTCTGTAAAAACGTCTGCCCGGTTTTTCTGGACGCCGGATGGGATACCGGTTCGCCGCGCGGGAGGATGACCATGGCTTACGGGCTTGTCACGGGCGAACTCGAACCGGATGAGAATCTGGTGAACCGGATATTTCAATGCACCCAGTGCCGGGATTGCGCGCGCAGGTGTCCGAGCAGCGTGAAATGCCCGGAGGTTGTGCTTTCGGCGCGGCGCGAGCTGGTGAAAAGGGGACAGGCGGTTGAAACCCAGATGGCGGTTGCGAAAAATATTATCCATACGGGTAATCTTTATGGAGACCTGGAGGTGGCGTACCCGGAACAGGAAGGGGAAGTTCCGCTTTTCATCGGGTGCCAGCATCTTTCCCGGCCGAACAGTACCAAGCGCAACATTCTGCTCATGCAAAGGCTCGGGATCAAGCCCCGGATCGTGAAAGAGGTTTGTTGCGGATTCCCGCTCGAGGTGATGGGTTTCGAGGAGGAGCATGAAAAACAGGTTGAACGATTGAAAGAGGCTTTTTCATTCGATGAGGAACCGATCCTGACGTTCTGCCCGGGATGCAAGGTTCACCTGGAAAAAATATCAGGGAAAAAGATTTTGCATATATTGCAGGAAATCAACAATCGCCTTGCAAAGGAACAGATCGCGAAACCGGTGAATGCAAAGATCACGTATCACGATCCGTGCGACCTTTCGCGTGGAGCGGGAATTTTTCAGGAGCCGCGGGACATTCTGAAAAAACTGGGTTGCGAAATCATCGAAATGAAATATATCAAGAACGCCTCGCGATGTTGCGGAGGCGGAGGGGGAATCCTGACATGGGACTCCGGATTATCCGAGCGGATGAGCATGGCGCGCATCAGGGAGGCGATTGCCACGGGGGCGGAGATGGTCGTCACGGCGTGCCCCACATGCGAGCAAACCTTGAAAAAGGGGGCGCTGAAGATTACCGAGGAAAACGGAAACAAGCCCTTCCCTGTTGTTCATATTCTGGATATGCTATTCAAGGCGACAAAACAATCGCATCTCCCTTCGTAAAGACTATGGCAAGGCAAGCGGGGGGGATGAAGGAAAACAATCTTTAAAAACCTTGAAATTGACATTTTATCCTCTTAAGTCAGCGCCATTCGGCTTTGACTCCGCTTGTCCATGATAGAGTTCAGACATGCCCCTCCGATGCCGGGGCGCAATCAAATTCTCTTGCAATAAACCGGCTGTTTCGTTATTGGAAATAGATTTTCATCTTTTGGAGGCTATGGACTTATGAAATACATAATTTTCCTGGGAGACGGCATGGCGGATGAACCGATTGACGAATTAAATGGCAAAACGCCGCTCCAGGCTGCAAATACGCCCAACATGGACAGGATAGCGCGGGAGGGCAGATCGGGAACCTTCCTGACCCTTCCCAAGGAATTCCCCACCAGCTCGGATGTGGCGAACCTCTCGGTGCTGGGTTACGATCTGAAGACATGTTACACAGGGAGGGGACCCCTCGAGGCGGGGGCTCAAAATATAGATCTGGCGCCCAACCAGATCGCTTTCCGATGCAATTTAATCACGGAAAAGGAGGGGATACTGGAGGATTATTCTGGGGGGCATATCTCCAACGAAGACGCCCGGGAACTCATATCGGCGCTCCAGGAAGAATTCGGGAACGATACTGTCCGTTTTTATCCGGGAGTCAGTTACCGCAACCTTTTGATCTTAACGGGAGAGAAATTTTCCACGCAGTTGGATTATCATAAACCGGACAGTTCTCATGGAATGAAAGTCAGGGAAATTCTGATAGCGCCCATCGATGAAGCGGCGCGGGAAACGGCGGACTTTGTCAATGATCTCACTTTGCGATCGATGGCGTTTCTGGAAAAACATCCCGTGAATATCCGGCGAAAAAGGGAGGGAGAGACTCCGGCAAACATGATCTGGCCCTGGAGCCCCGGGAAGAAACCCGCGCTCATTCCCTTTGAAAAGAAATATGGAAAAAAAGGCGCAGTTATCAGCGCGGTGGATGTGATCTTCGGCATTGCCTATTTTGCGGGCATGGAACAGATCAAGGTTCCGGGCGCCACGGGCTTTATTGATACCAATTATGAGGGCAAGGCGGAGTATGCCGCCAAAGCCCTGGAGACCAACGATTTCGTATATCTTCACGTGGAATCAACGGATGAAGTGGGGCATATGGGGGATCTGAGTCTCAAGATCAAAACCATTGAAGACTTTGACCGGAGATGTATCGGGCATTTTTTCAAGGTTTTCAAGGGAGACTTGACCGCTGCGGTTCTTCCCGATCACCCCGTTCCGGTAAAGTTGCGGAAACATACCCGGACGCCCGTGCCGGTTTCCATGTGCGGTCCTGGTTTAGAACCGGATTCCATCATGCAATACGACGAGATAGAATGTCCGAAGGGGATACTTGGCTCCTTAAAGGGGGATGAATTGATGAAAGCCCTTTTTGGACAAAAGGTTTAAAAAAGGATATTAAAGATGAAAATAATCGAACTAACAAAACATTGGCGATTCAAGAAAGCCGCTGCCAGGGATATGAAAGAAAGCGCAAAGACCGAGCTGGAGAATCCGCCGGATGAGGAAGGCTGGCTTCCGGCGAAGGTCCCCGGGCACGTTCATCTGGACCTTATGGCGCATAATAAAATCCCCGATCCCTTCCTGGAAGATAATGAATATCAGGCGCAATGGGTGGAGGAGGCGGAATGGATTTATGAGTGCAGGTTCGACCTGCCGGACTCCATGAAGAAAGCGAAGAAATCCGGATCAGGGATGAATCTGGTACTGGAGGGAGTGGACGCCTACTGCTCCATTTTCTTGAACCGGAAAAAAATCGCTGTAACCAGCAACATGTTTCTCCCCCTGCAATGCGATATCTCCAGTCTTGTTCAGGAAAAGGGCAATGAACTTCTTTTTTATTTTCAATCCGCCGTCAAGGTAAGCCGTGAATTGGAAAAACGGCATGGAACGTTTACGGGCCCTTGTGACACAGCCCGGATGTACGCCCGCCGCGCCCAGTACATGACAGGCTGGGATTGGGGACCCCGCCTTTCAGGCGTTGGCGTCTGGCGCCCCGTGAAGATATCCCTCCGGGAAAAGGCGACGCTTCATCATGTCGGAATCGCAACCCGGGAAATATCACCGGATAAATCCAGCGCGTCGCTCGATCTCGATATTATGATGAGCAGTGAGAAATCCGAAGAAATGGCATTGTCCTGCGATATATCTATCAGGGGAGAAAGAAAAACCGGCTTTCAGAAAACCGTTTCCATTGGAAAAGGGAATACGCCCCTCAAGGAAACAGTCAAGGTGGAGAATCCGGAACTCTGGTATCCGAACGGATTCGGGAAACAACCTTTGTATTCCCTGAGCGTCAAACTCTCCCAGGGAAAAAAGACGGTCGATCAATGGGAAGGAACCTTTGGAATACGAACAATCAAACTGAACCAGGAACAGGATCAGGAGGGGAAGAAATTCGTATTCGAGATCAACGGCGAGCCGATATTTCTAAAAGGCATGAATTGGATTCCTGCGGATTCCTTCCCGGCAAGATTAACGGAAGAAGATTACAAAAAATGGATCGAACTTGTAGCGGATACCAACGCCAACTGTCTCAGGGTGTGGGGCGGCGGCATTTATGAACACGAGGCGTTTTATCGCTTGTGCGATGAAAAGGGGATTTGCGTATGGCAGGATTTCATGTTCGCCTGCGGCGCCTATCCGGAGGAAGACTGGTTTCTCGCAACCGTGAAAGAGGAAGCCAGGGCTCAGGTGATGAGGTTGATGAACCACCCCAGCATCGTTCTCTGGTGCGGGAACAATGAAAACGAGTGGATGCTTTCCTGGAAAAGGGAAAGCCCCTCGGATGCGTTGCCCGGAGACAAGATATTTCTGGAGGTTCTACCGGAGATTTGCGGGGAGATCGATCCGCAACGTCCCTACTGGCCTTCGAGCCCGCATGGCGGGCATGATCCGAACAGCCCGGCGGAAGGCGACCGCCACAATTGGGAAGTCTGGAGCAACTGGAAACGATTTGAAGAATATACAAAAGACAACGGAAGATTTCTGAGCGAGTTTGGTTTTCAGGCGGTTCCACGAAACCGTACCATTTTTTCTTTTACAAAAGAAAGAGATCATAATCTCAATACTCCCGCCCTTCAGAATCATCAGAAAATGATAGAAGGGAACAGCCGCCTGTTCCGTTACCTGTGGGCGTATCTCATGCTTCCGAAGAATCTGGATGAATTGAGTTATTATTCCCAGTTACTCCAGGGGGAAGCGCTCAAGATGGGCGTGCAGAGCTGGCGCAGCCGGAAATTCGATACCGCAGGTTCTCTTATCTGGCAGATAAACGACTGCTGGCCCGTCATTTCATGGTCTCTTGTCGATTACTATAAGCGTCCGAAGGCGTCGTATTACTATGCCCGCCGTTTTTACGCTCCTTTATCTGCGGCATTGATATTCGATTCCATCGGAGAATTCAATTTCAGCCGTCCCGGAAACATCCAGGGCAAGGTCAGGTGCGTGATCGTCAACGATCTTCCCGAGGAAATAGAAGGGGAAATATATCTGAATGTCTTTAACCTGAAAGGGGAAAAAATATTCGAAAAGATACTGAACAAGACCGTTCCCGCAAATGGAGTTTTGAAGATAGGGAATTTTTCCCTTTCCGATCTGTGGATCACCCAGGCTGAGCGGGAGTTTGTAACCCTGCGGTTTATCCGGGAAGGAAAAGTATTGACCATGGATACGCATCTTTTCATCCCCTGGAAATACATCTCATTTTTGAAACCTGACTGGCGGCGCACAAAAATAAAGAAACTGTCGGGGAGGGAGTTTGAAATCTCTCTCACGAGCAAGGTTTTCATCAAATGCGTCAAGATTTTTCTCAACCAGGAAAAATGGGAGGCGTCAGCGCGCGAACAAAACAGTCAAACCACGCCGCCTCCCATCCCGGAATATCGACTGGACGACAATTTTTTCGATCTGATTCCTCATCAGGAAAAACGGCTGCTGTGCGCTTTTGACCAGGAGGTTCCAGAGGAACTCTTCCGAGCGTCTTTGACCTTTCAATCGCTCAATGATTCCTTTTCATCATGAACAATGAAAACCCGATGAACACGATCCACAATAACAGCCCGGGCGCCCGATTCGAGGCGACGGGGAGGACGATCTCCGCTTCCATTGGAATCATCATTGTCCTGACCCTGCTATCGCGTCCTGCCGGTTTTTTGAGAGAGGTCCTTACGGCAGCCTATTTTGGAACCCGGCTGGAATTGGACGCATTTCTTTTATCCTCATCCATTCCCGTGTTCCTGTGTACGATACTGGGGGGAGGTTTGGCGCAGGCGATCGTGCCTGCGCTTTCCAAAGCCCTCGATGAAGGGATCGAGCAAGCGTGGAGTCTCCTCACCTGCGTATTCTACAGAACCATGCTCGTTGGTTTGCCGCTGGTCATTTTAAATCATGCGCTCGCCCCCTGGATTGTACGTTATCTTTATCCGCAATACGCGCCGGCGCCCATCCTGGAATCCGGCGTTCTGATTTATCGTTTGCTCTCTCTGGCGATTGCCGGAGGCATGATATCCGGATTGTTCATCGGGGCAGCCAACGCCTTTCACTTATACAGTCATACCACCCTGCGCGCCGTCGCTTATAATTTCATGGTCATGCTGTCGCTGATCCTTTTCCACAGAACCCTGGGGGCGTATAGTTTGGGGATTGGCGTCCTGATGGCGGAATATGTTCAAATTCTGGTCGTATTGCCTCCCTTGTGGAAAAGGGGATTCCGATTCCAGGCGGGTACGAGAGAAATCGGCGCAGGCTACCGCCTGGTTTTAGCGGCGTTTCTTCCCGCCATTTTATTGAACGGCATGGGGCATGTGAATTACCTGATCGATCGAATTCTGGCGCTACCGCTGGGTGAAGGATGCGTATCTTCCCTGGAATACGCCTGGAAGCTCCTGTTGATCCCCGTTTCACTTTTGAGCGTGGCGTTCGCCACTCCCCTGCTGAGTTTTCTGAGCCGGCATGAAGCGCGGAACGAGCGAGACAAAACAAGCGCGTTGTTCGTGAAATCGACGGGTATGCTTTTCTTTCTCGGGATACCCGCCACGTTCCTTCTGCTTTTGATGCGGCGGGAGCTGATTTATCTGGTTTATGGATGGGGGCGTTTCGATAACGATGGAGTGGCTTTAACGTCCTGGTGCCTTTTTTTCTATTCCCCGGGATTGCCATTCCAGCTTTTGTTACCTTTATGCGTGGCGGGTTTTCTCGCTGTGAGAAAATCCTGGATTCCCGTACTGGTGAGTCTTCCCCTGATCCCCCTGAACTGGTATCTGGACCGCCTTCTCATGAAAACGCTGCATCATGCGGGAATCGCCCTTTCCACCAGCATGATATTTGTCATCAATGTCCTGGTTCTCTATTCTATTCTGCAAAGCCAATTCAGCGGAAAGGAGCGATTGAAACTCACGATTCGCCACGTGATCTTCTTACTGTGCTCTGTTTTATTTTTCATATCCATCTGGTGGGCTTATGGTTTCGGCTACAGAAGCCAGATTCCCAGCCGCTTGCTGATCCTCACGGAGATGAGCATCGTCGGGATGATCATACTGGGAGGATATTTTCTTTTATCGCATGCGTTCAAGATACAATCCATGGATCGAATCTGGATTTTTATCGATTCCGTTTTGAAAAAAAACAAGGAGTGACGATATGACGCAAAATCACAAGAACAACCTGGAGATTCTTCTTACTATAAGCAATTATGTGGGGTCCGTCATGGAGCTGGATGATATATTGAAGATCATAGTGGAACAAACATCCATTGCCATGGGTGTTCCGGTATGTTCCGTTTACCTGTTTGCTTCGGAATCGGATCGCGAGCTGGCGCTCCGATCCTCACACGGTTTGAACCCGGATATTGTGGGAAAGGCGCGTTTTAAAAAGGGGGAAGGGCTTCCCGGTTGGGCTGTGGAACATGGGGAAATTCTGGCTTTGAGCGATGCGCCAAAAGATCCGCGTTTCAAACCGCTTATGGATAGTAATGAAGAGCAGTTTCACGCTTATCTATGCGCCCCCTTGAGAATCCAGGAAGAGATCGTCGGGTGCATGACCACCAGGAAAAAGGAAATCTACAAATTCACGGAAGATGAGATCACTCTTTTTGAAACAATCTGCAAACAGGTCGCCATTGTGATAGAAAAGTCGCGCCTCTATTTTCAAAAGGTGAATGCGGAAAAAATGGCGATTGTGAGTATCAGTCTTTCCGAGATCGCCCATTACATCAAGAACATCCTGCAATCCATGAGAGGGGGCTCCTGGTTTGTGGAAAGAGGACTCCAGGAGGAAGATCTGGAAAAGGCGAAGAATGGATGGAAACTCCTGGATAAATCGACAAAGAAAATATCCAATCTTGTAGAGAACATGCTCAATTATTCCCGTTCCACCAACTTAAGACCCGAGCGGGGAAATATCAACGCCCTTGTTCTGGATATCCTGCAATCGCTGTTGGATACAGCCAAAGAGCGTAACATAGAAATCCAACCTGAATTGTCGCAAAAAATTCCCGATATCTATTTCGATTGGGACCGCCTGCATGATTCGTTTCTGAATCTGTTCACCAATGCCCTGGACGCCATCCCGGAAGATCGTAAAGGATTGGTGATTGTCAAATCCAGGTATGACAAGGAAAAGAAAAGAGTCGTTGTGGAGATCATCGATAACGGGCAGGGCGTACCCGAAGAAAACAAGGAGAAGATATTTCACATGTTTTTCAGCACAAAAGGGCGCCTGGGAACAGGCATCGGGCTTTCCGTCACAAAAAAGATCATTGAAGAACATTCCGGAAGAATCTGGTTTGAATCCGGGGAGAATGAAGGGACGCGCTTTGTTGTGGAATTGCCCGCTTGAGCATGGGCATATCAACCTGGCTCTGAAAGCCCTTGTTTTACCGGGGGAAAAGGGATGGAAGGGGCGTGGGTTGAACGCCTTCCAGATCATCCGCCGTGTTTTGAATCCTGTCGGATCCCATGCAGGTCACTTTCACTTCTGAAGATTTCGTTCCGTTCTTCTGATAAACATAACGGGACCCCCACGGATCAGTCACCTTGTCTTCGCTCAGGAATTTCAAACCATTGGAGTGTTTTGCGGAAACGAGTTCATCCAGGCTTTCCGGAACACGGTTCTTGTCTCTTTCGAATTCCCGAATCACATGATAAATCACATCCATATCCTCACGCGCCCTTTCTTCCGGGGGGGCGGCTCCCCTTCTTTTCCGGATTTCCTCGAGTTTGTTTTTTATCGGATTCTCCGCTGTTACCTGAGAAGGTTGAGGAGTCAAAGGGGGCTGCGGCGACTGGGGTTCCGGATAGAAAACAACAATAAGCGCTCCCAGGATCGCTAGGGCTATGATGAGGTAAATGACAATTTTCGTATTCATAGGGCGCGCCTTTCCATGAACCTGGTAAATCTATCGAGCGCCTGTTCGAGAATATCCTCCGGAGGGAGGATGACCAATCTCAGGAACACGCCCGGGGGATGGGTTTCGCTATCAAAAAAGGCGCTGAGCTGGCTGGCGCATAATTTTTCTTCCGTGAGAAGCGCCTTGCCCAGTTCCAGGTCGTTTTTAAACTCGGTTTCCATTTTGACGATCATATAGAAGGCGCCCATAGGTTTGACGACCTCGATGCCGGAAATACGGGAAAAGCCGTGGAGCAAAAGGTCTCTTCGCGATTGCAGTTTTTTCCGGTTGTTTTCAAAATATTCATCCCTTGCCGGATCGCACAGAGCCGCCAGATAGCCCTCCTGGAAAATGGAGTTCATGCAAAGAGGCAGGATGCACTCATTATAAAGGACTTCTCTCAGGGAATCCCTTTCCACGCCTCCCAGTATGGCATAACCTATTCTCAATCCAGTGGAGCAGAAAGACTTGGAAGCGCCATTGAAAATAATCCAGCTGAGAAAGCGATCATCGAGAAGGGATTTGACTTCCGCAGGTTTATTTTCGAAATAGAGTTCCTTGTAGATTTCATCGAAGATCAGGCACAAGGGCGGAATATTTCTTTTTTTTCTGCTAAGATTGATATTTTCCGTTAATTCAATGATAGCCGTGATATTTTCACGATCATAAACTGCGCCTGTAGGATTATTCGGGGAATTGACAAGGATCATGGAGGTGTTGTCATCGATGCGGGATTCCAGCGAGGAAAGAATCGGCTGCCAGGTATGGGGATCGCAGAGATAGAGTCGCGACTCGACGCCGTTTTTCGTATTGAGATCGAGGTAAGGAGGGAAAACCGGAGCGGGAAAAAGGATGTTGGTTCCCTGGATTGCCGTTGCGTTGAGGAGTTTATCCATCATATCGGAAACCCCGTTTCCGGTAAAAACGTATCGGGGATCGACATTTTCCATTTCTGCGATTTTTTCGATGAGGGGGGGGAAACCCTGCGGGTTGCCATAAGCGAAGGAGGCGGGTTTCTCCAGGGCTCTGGCGATTCCTTCCTTGAAGGAGGAAAGGGGCGGGAAATCAAACTGCCCCGGATCTCCCAGGTGAAGGGGAAGAAACGAAATCCCCTCTTTTTTCATCTTCATGGAGATTTGAAAGATTTCCCCCAGGAGCCCGAGGGTCTTTAAATGCTGTATTTCTTCTCTTACAACGCTTGTTCTGTTCATATTTTCCTCGTATTCCGGATATTGAAAATAACGCTTTTCCTTAGCTCATGGGCGAGACAGTTTCAAGTAAAATATACGATGGAAGGCGCGGCGGGGTGCGGGGCGGGGCGGGATGGTCTCGATCACAAAGCGCTTTCTCACGTAACAACGAATAACAGGACGGCTGACCGCGCGGTATTGCCCATCCTCCGCGGTTTTAAAAATCAATAACAATAACGGGGATAAAGGGGATAAACGGGATTAAATCAATAAATACAAATATTCGCATTGAGAGTATATAATGATATAAACTGGAACCCATTCATTCCCATCCAAAACGATTGCCTGGAAATTTTTTGAACCGCTAAAAGCTCGAATCCGCCTTCG
>JAFGFK010000141.1 GCA_016931135.1 Candidatus Sumerlaeota bacterium
CCGATCAGGAGAATGCCTCCGGCAACAAGAGGTTCGATTCCCAGCGACATCATGATCGGCAGGATGATCGTTCCCACCATGATCACTGCCCCGAGTCCCCCCAGGGTGGTGAAAAGCAGGAAACACGCGATCATCATCACAACCGCAACGAAAAAGGGGTTGTCGCCCGCCAACTCCGCAGCATACTTGATGAAGGTCTCCGCTATTTTCTTTTCCTTTACCAGAATGGCGAGCATGCCTCCGAATATGGCAACCGTATAAGCGTTGTGCAATTTGAGCGCCCCCTTGCTTATGATGTCATTGACAATGACCTTCCAGTGGAGACATTCCAGGAGTCTTCCCAGGGTTCGCGTATCTAGGATTTTCAAAAGATTCGAGTAATTCAGGATTGAAATGAGGAGAAGGGAAACGAGCGATGCGAGAAAAGCCATGCGAAAGGGGAGGAGTTTCCTTTTGACAAGGAGGCAAAGGCAAGCCAGAAAAGAGAGCCAGAACGCCTTGCTCCAGAGCAAGAAGAGAAAGGAAGAGTCGCCCAGTTGTTCCCACAGGATAGAAAACATCTGTACGTATTCAATCACGCCGATGAAGGCGAAGACAAGCGCCATAATAGGAAGGGCGAGGAGCGCTGAAATTTTTCGGGCGTACATTCCCGCCATCATGAAGAGGAAAAAGAGGAACATCAGGATGCCCGGGAGAAAATCGGACACAAAATTCACAAGCATGAAAAACGCCTCCAGATTGAATTATTTCAAAACGTTTTAAATGATATTTCACCGCGAATTGTCAATAAAAACCACAAATAGATATGAAGAAATACTGTGATGAAAAAAAGAAAGGAAATTGTATTCCTTTTTGGCGATTGGTCGTAGAGATTTTTGATAATTGATATGACTTTATTTTTAAACTACGAATTTCGCGAATCTACACGAATAAGAAAATGAAATTTTCGTTGTTACTTTTTTACTTAGAGGTTTTATGGGATTTATCTTTCTTGACATAAAGTATTCTTCTCATTATCGGATCGTTATAAATTAATAAGGAAGAGCGGTTTTGCATCAGCCTCTCCTTTCTCCAAACCGGTTTTGGGAAAAACACAATGAATAAAATCTACGAACTGAGATTGGAAGCGGAAAAAAATGATGATCATTATAATGTCTGGTGGGTGCAACCCCAGGGGAAAAAATCCAAAACATTCTCCATGATCCTTCCTATAAGGTCTTCGGATGCCCTAGATCTGCGATGGTACTTGGAACAATATTACCAGTTTCCTGGATACGGCGATCATGTTCGGGCAAAAGGAATCGAGAAAAAAATCGAGCAATGGGGCAACGCCATCTTTCATGCGGTCTTCGGAAATCCAAAGGCAACAAACGTATACCGCAACCTCATGGATTCGCAACAAAAAGGGAAGAAATGTTATCTTACCATTGGATCCGAAGATCCCGAATTCCTTTCACAACCTTGGGAGATGATGTGCGATGATAGGGGGCCCCTTGCATTTCGCGGGATAGCAATACGCCGCCAGCTCATAGGAAGCGGCATAACCCGGGATTTTGACGTCAAACTGCCCCTTCGGGTTATTCTTATCGTGAGCAGACCAAAGAATGCTGGTTTTATCGATCCGCGAAACAGCATCGCCCCCATGCTGGATGCCTTGGATAACTTGCCGCCCGGAAGCCTGGAACTCCATTACTGCGATCCCCCCACATTTTCGCGTTTAAAAGAAACTATTTCCCAGGCTAAAAACGAAAAAAAGCCCTTTCACATCGTTCATTTCGATGGACATGGAAATTATTTCCCTGAAAAAGGTATTGGCGTACTTGCCTTTGAAGAGGAAGATGAAACAATAGATCTGGTTTCGGGGAAGGAAATCGGCGAGCTTTTATCCCGTCTCGATATCCCGCTTGTTCTCCTGGAGGCGTGCCGCACATCCGCTCTCTGGGATAAACCAGCCTCCGGTTCCGTTGCGCCTGCGCTTCTCAAGTATGGTGTGAAAAGCGTGATTTCGTTCAGCCATTCGGTTCATATTAAGGCATCACGCCTCCTTGTGGAGCAATTTTACGGGGAACTCGCAGGAGGAAAATCCGTTGCAACCGCCCTTGAGAAATGCCGCACAAGGCTCCATGCCAATCCCAGCCGTTTTATCCATTTGGGCCCTGATGCGGAATCAATCAATCTCCAGGATTGGTTCATCCCCCAGCTCTACCAGGTTGGGGATGATATCATCCTCGTAAAAAATCCAAAGGCACTTGCAAAAAGGAAGAAAGCAGCGCCAAAGAAGATATTTTTCAATTTTCCCCCGGAACCGCTTTACAGGTTTCATGGAAGGGCGTTGGAGATACTTGCGTTAGAGCGCGCCTTTCGCCACAATGAGGCTGTTTTGATAACTGGTATGGGCGGCATGGGTAAAACCGCCTTGGCGCGAGAGGCTGCTGCATGGTGGCTAAGAACAGGAAGATTCGATGCAGCAGTTTTCTTCAGCTTCGAACAAAAGGCGGGAGCGAAACGCGTGATCCAGGTAATCGGCAAGGCATTGGAGGGTGATGATTTCATTTCCCTTTCCCCAGAAAAACAAAAGGAAAAGGCAATCGCCCTTTTTCATGAAATACCCATTCTCTTTATATGGGATAATTTTGAATCCACCCTCCCTGAATTCCAGGAAGGGGAGGAAGTTTCCGCATTTTTATTCGGAGAAGAGGAGAGAGAAGAGGTTTTAAAACTATACGGGGAGATGACATCCGGAAATCCCCTGGGGAGGCTACTTGTTACATGCCGCCCCGAGAAAACCTATCTCCCAGGAATCAGGGGATTCCCCCTTCAAGGTATGGCGCGCTTCGACAGCCTTTATCTACTATCAGCCATCAAGGATAAAAAGGGCATATTTTTGGAGGGGGAGGCTTACGAACGTTTTGAAATCGAGGAACTTCTCGATCTGCTCCAGGATTACCCCCTATCCATAGAGTTGGTTACGCCCCATTTGAAAGAAATGACTCCGAAACGAATAAGGGAGGAATTCAGCGAGCTTCTAGATAGTTTTACGGATGATAGTGCTTTCGAAGGAAGAAACAAGTCCCTTTTCGCCTCGATCGAGTTTTCAAAGAGGAGATTGAGCAAAGAGGCGCGTTTAATGCTTCCATATCTCTCCTGGTTTCGGGGAGGTGTTTTTGAACAACTTCTCCTTGATCTTTCAGGAATCGAATTGGAGAAATGGGGAAAAATCAGGGCGGAATTGATCAATACCGCATTGATTAGTATTGAGGAGGGAATTACAATCAATAATCGCTCCTATCTTAGATTTCATCCCACGCTTCCCTATGCAGCACAGGAACGGGATGTTCCAGATCTGAAAAAAACGGAGGAAAAATTTATTAAAATTTATATTGCTGTTCGAAAAACCATTGATGATGATTTACGCGGGGCAAATCCTGCATTGGGAATGGCAATACTTTTGCGCGAGGAGGCTAATATCTATTCAGCCATCTCCCGAGCATTTAGAATTGGGGAAGGAAGTAAGGCATGGAATATGGCAGATACTTTGTTGTATTATCTTGAACGCTCTGCAAGGTTTCGGGAACGCGACGCCCTTATAATATGGGTAAAAAAACATTTTGAGTCTGTAGAAATACTCAATGAAGCCTCATGCGCTTCCATTCTTCAATACTCCTGGAGCCTTTTAACTCAGGGAAAGGGGGAGGAGGCTATCGACATAGTTAAAAACCTGATACATCGAATTGAAATCGAAGGGTTAGAAGGGAGGAAATCACCTGAATTCCAAATAGCTTTGTGCAATCTTTATTTGGGTAGGATCTATTACTCATGTGGTTATCCTGAAATATCTTTGGGACCTCTTCAAAAGGCGATTTCTATTTTTGAGAATTTGGGTAAATCTGAAAGGGAGAATCTATATGTAGCTCTAAGCGATCTTTCAAGTGCCTATAGATATTTGGGAAGATTTGATAAATCTCTGGAAATTGCAGAACGTGTATTAGCTATCAATCGTGAGTTGAGAAGGAATAGAGAGGTAGCTTCTGTATTGGTGCAATGCGCCAGGATCCTCATGGAGCAGCATAGATACACCGAGGCGAAGGAGCGATATGAGGAGGCTCTTAATATTGCAAAGCAATCAAAAGATATTGAACTACAGGGGACTATCTTACAGAGCAATGGGGTTTTATGTTATAATATTAGAAAATATGACCAAGCAGTAAAACTCTATAAGGAGGCAATTTATCTTTTTCGTAGACACAATGATAAAGGTTCAGAAATGAGAACCTGCGACCTTATTGCTTCAGTTGAAAGGGTGCGTGGACATCTTGATGCGGCGGAGGCATGGTACGCGCGGAGCTGGGAACTTGCTATCGAATTGAACGATCTAAAACAACAGGCCGTCACATCCCAAAACCTCGGAATTCTGTATCAAACATTCTCAGAAAAGGCTAGTGATGATAAAACTAAGAAAGAGTTTCTTTTGAAAGCTGCCTCATCAGTAGAGGAAAGCTTGAATATAGAAATGAAAATGAAAAACACTATTGGCATCGCTTCTTCATACTCTCAATTGGGCGTTTTGCATTGGATGTTGGGAGATCTTATAAAATCGGAGGAATATACTCGAGAATCGCTTAAAATTCGCGCATCCCTGAATCTCCCGGAGGTTTACAAGGATTACAATATTCTTGCCGATATTGCACGCGATAAAGGCGATACAAAAGCAGAGGCAATGTGGCGCGCAAAATATAAAGCCAAACTCTCCGAGCTGGAACGGCTTCGAAAGGGAAAAGAAAATTCGTGAAGATTCGGCAAATTAGTGGTAGGAAACATAAGCCTTTGTAATTGCAGAAAGCCTTGAGTTCAAAACCATGAAGAGAGTTTGATATTCTTTCATCAAATTCAAAGAAAAGACAGGATATTCCTTCGTGGTTCTCTTTTACGGGCAATGTTTTACAATTGACAGGATATGAATCCATGTGAAATTGATAATCTAATTTATGACGATTGAGACAAAGGAGAATGCAATGGATTGGCGAGAGCATATCTCTGTAGATCCAAACATCTGCCATGGGAAGGCATGCATAAAGGGAACGCGGATCATGGTATCCGTTATCCTGGACAATCTCGCCGCAGGTCTTTCTCCGGATCAGATTATTGAGAGTTATCCGAGCTTAAGTTCAGAAGCCATACGATCTGCAATCGGTTATGCTGCTGAAATATCGCGTGAACGTATTATTTCAATTTCCGCCTGAGGCTTTTTTCCTGTGAAATTCAAAATTGATGAAAATTTGCCAATAGAATTGGCTTCTATTCTTAATGATGCTGGTCATGATGCATTGACAATCCATGATGAAAATCTTGGAGGTTACAATGATCCTGATATTTCGATTATTTGTAAAAATGAAGCACGCACTCTTATAACGCTTGATCTGGACTTCTCGGATATACGCGTTTACCCCCCTGATGAATATCCTGGAATAATTGTATTTCGTGTTCACAGGCAGGATAAGCCCTTTGTTATTGGAATTTTGGATAAACTCTTGCCTCTTTTTGAGAAAGAAGATCCTCAAAGCCATCTTTGGATTGTTGAGGAAAATCAAGTTAGGATTCGTTAATCAAATGTTTGCTCCTTGTGAAAAATCTCATTAATATAATTACGATAGCGAGGACCTGCCTTCGTCAAGACTTCTGCCTTCGTCATGCTTTCAGCATGGCTATGTCGTGACAAGTCGGCAAGGCAAGCGAACACGAGCAATAATGGAGATGGTGTAAATATAAGGGGGGGCGCGAACTGGCGCCCCCCTTGGTGATTTGGAATGACGTTTGTTTATACCGTGATGAATTTTACGTTCAAAACGTTTTTCTCTTTGGCGATCTCTTCCACGATGTTTGGCGTGATCTCCTGATCCGTATTGATGATTGTCATGGCGTCTCCGTGAGGCTTGGATCTTCCCCAGGTCATGTCCGCTATGTTGATCTTGTGTTTCCCCAGAATGGTCGCCACCGCGCCGATCACTCCCGGGATGTCCTTGTTCTTGATCACAAGCATGTTGCCTTCGGGAATGGCGTTGAAATGGCGGTCGTTCAATAAGACGATCCGCGGCATGTCCTTTGTGTAAAGCGTTCCAGCGGCTTTGACTTTATTTCCGTCTTCCAGGGTGACTTCGATGCTGATCAAATTAGCGTATTGATGGCTTGTGGAGATTTTAGTCTCCACAATTTCCATGCCGCGCTCCTGAGCCAGTTTCAATGCATTGATGTAATTTACCGGAAACTCCGCCATGGGCTCCAGAAAGCCCTTGGCTGCAGCGGTTGTAATGGGCGCCAGGGGATAATCCAGAACTGCCCCGCTGTATTCACAGTTGATCTTCGCCGCTCGGTCTTCCGCGTAAAGCGAAACGAATTTCCCCAGTTTTTCAGCAAGGTTCAGGTATGGACGCATGATCGATAAAAGGGAGGGATCAACAGAAGGCGCATTGATGGCGTTGATGACTTCGCCGCCCTTGAGGTAGGTTACGATCTGCTGGGCGACCTGGAGGGCGACTTTTTCCTGCGCCTCAACCGTGGAAGCGCCCAGATGCGGCGTGAGGAGCAACCTTGGATTTTTGCGAAGAGGTGAATCCTCCGGAAGAGGTTCCGTTGTAAAGACGTCCAACGCCGCTCCGGCGATCTTTCCTTCATCCAGCGCCTTCAATACTGCGGTTTCATCAACGATTCCGCCGCGGGCGCAATTGATGATACGGGCGGTCTTTTTCATGTACTTGAACTGCTCTTCTCCGATCATGCCCCTCGTTTTATCGTTCAGGGGAGTGTGAATCGTGATGAAATCGGATTCCTTGATGATCTCCTCCAGAGTGGCGGGGATCAGTCTGATTTTTTCGATTTCCTCGGGGGAAACCACGGGATCGAAGCATAATACGCGCATCTCAAAAGCCAGGGCGCGAAGCGCCACGGCTTTTCCAATCCGCCCCAATCCGATGACTCCCAGGGTTTTTCCGTAGAGTTCCACGCCGGTTAGAATCTTCTTTTCCCATTTGCCTTCCTTCATGGTTTTGTCGGCAAAGGCGATGTTGCGCGCCATAGCCATAAGCAGGCTGAAGGCGTGTTCGGCGGCGGAAATCGTGTTTCCATCAGGCGTATTCATGACAATGACGCCGAGGCGCGTGGCGGTGGCGACATCCACATTATCGACTCCCACCCCGGCTCTTCCCACGACTTTTAAGTTTTTGCCTTTTTCGAGAACGGCAGCCGGCGCCTTGGCGCGGCTTCTCACAACAAGGGCGTCGAAATCGCCGATGATCTGCGCGAGCTCATCCTGGGTGACTTCGGGTTTATACACAACCTCGAAATTTCCCCCATCTTTCAGGATTTCGAGACCCTCGCTGGCTATCTTGTCTGCAACTAATATTTTCATATCAGGACTCCTTGAATTTGATATTTGACGGTTCTCCGCAGTAAGCGGAGGATCCTTCTGTCATTATTCCGCCAGAACCTTGAGCGCAGCGGCAATGCCGGCGCCCTCCTGGAATTTGTGCCCCAGCTTTTTTAAAGCCAGTTCCAGGGCGCAGATGCCTGTAGTGGCGTCGAACGCGGTTGCATATCCCAGCGTGGCGATCCGGAAAATTTTTCCCTTCAGTTTTTCCTGGCCGCCGGTGATCGTCACCCCGTACTGGTCGCGCAGCATTTTGGGAATCGCGCCGCCGTCGATTCCAGCGGGAACTTTAACCGGCGTAACGACATGCGAAGGCGACTGAGAGAATATGGTTAGTCCCATGGCTCGGCAACCTGCTTGTATGGCTTTGGAGAGCTGGGCATGACGCGCCCAGATGTTTTCCATGCCCTCTTTCCTGATCATTTCGAGGGCTTTATCCAGGGCAAGGATCAAAGACACAGCCGGCGTGTAGGGCGTGGTCTTCTTTTCCAGGTTTTTCAGGTAAGCCTTCATGGAAAAATAGTAAGCCGGAGTTTTGCTTTGCGCCGCTCTTTCCTGGGCGCGCTTGCTCACGGAGACAAAAGCCAGCCCCGGGGGAAGCATGAGGGCTTTCTGGGAACCTGTCACGACTATATCGATGTTCCATTCATCGGTGCGGATTTCCTCCGCTCCCAGGCTGCTTACCGCATCGACGAGAAAAAGGGCGTCCGTTTTGGCGACAACCTCCGCAATGGCTTTAATGTCAGTTAGGACGCCGGTAGAGGTCTCGCAATGCGTAACGCACACGGCTTTGGCGTCGGGATTCTGTGAGAGCAGTTCCTCGATCCTTTGGGGAGTGACGGCTGTTCCCCATTCGATGGCTTCGCTGATGACGTTCATTCCAAAAGCCTTTCCGATTTCTCTCCAGCGTTCGCCGAATTTACCCCCTTCTACGCAGATGATCTTGTCTCCGGGTGAACAGACACCGGTCAAAGCGCATTCCATGGCGCCTGATCCGGATGATGTAAGGAGAAGGACAGGATTTTTTGTCTGGAAGACATACTGGAGTCCTTCTTGAATCCTCATGAATAAAGGATCAAACTCAGGGGCGCGGTGATGAATGATGGGTTGCGCTTCTGCGGAAGCGACTTCGGGAGGAACCATGGTCGGTCCCGGTGTGAGAAGAAGGCGTTTTTGCATTGTTTTTTACCTCTCTATTTAAAAAATTTGAGTGTTCAGGTAACAAGGGCAGGGAGAGGTGTCAAGATTTTTTTTGTGAAAATTTTCACAATTTTGGGAATTCCTCATCCTCATCCCATTTTTACTTGTTCTTGGGCTTTATCCCATGTTTTTTTCCGGTATGTAAAGAAGAAAAAAATGTCATACATTTGAAAAATCATTTGATTTAGATATGTTTTTATTTTTTTCTTAACTTGACTTCATTTCGCTTTGTTTTTTACTTTTCTTGACTATTTTTTGATGAAATAAAGATTGAATCGAGAATTTTTCTGGATTCAGGTGAATAATTATAGTTTTTCCGGATTTTTCGATCGGAGGTCCGCTTTATGCCCATTCCCATTGTTCAGATTCGGGATTTGACTAAAATCTATATCAGGGATGTCATCGGTACGGAATTCGGACAACTCAAGATTCGGTTGAAAAACAGGAAGGTGGCAGCCCTGCAGTCTTTAACCCTCGATGTGGAGGAGGGGCAGATATTCGGTCTTCTGGGACCCAACGGCGCCGGGAAGACAACCGCTATCAAAATCCTCATGGGTTTGATTTTTCCCACTTCAGGTTCCGCCACCTTGATGGGGAAACCGCTGGGGGACAAATCAGTCAAATCCAAAATAGGCTTTCTCCCGGAAAATCCTTATTTTTACGATTATCTGAAAGGGTATGAATTTCTGTCTTATTACGGGCAGTTATACGGCATGAGCGCAGGGGAGAGAAAAAAGAAGATTCCCGAACTCCTCGAACGGGTCGGTCTCTCCCATGCCGCTGACCTTCCCTTGAAGGGATATTCCAAAGGCATGCTGCAGCGCATCGGACTTGCCCAGGCGCTCCTGAACGATCCCAGGATCGTGTTCCTCGATGAACCGCAATCCGGACTGGATCCCTTTGGCAGAAAAGAAGTGCGGGATTTGATCCTTTCCCTCAAGGAGAAAGGCGCTACGGTGTTCTTTTCCTCTCACATTCTATCCGACGCCGAGATGATCTGCGATCGCGTTGCCATCCTCAACAAGGGACGTCTCATCAATGTGGGCGCGCTGGAAGATATCCTCTCCACCCGGATCAAAACCTACGAGATCGAGGCGGCTGATATGGCGGATGAACTGGTTCGTGATATGGAGGCTAAGTCCAATCTGACGCTGCGGCGCAAGCAGAGCGTCCTTTTTTCCATGGAGAACCAGGATCAGGCGATCGGGATGGTAAAGAAAATCATTGATTCCGGCGGCAATCTTGTATCGTTTATCCCCAGGAGGGAGACGCTCGAAGAATACTTCTTCAGAAAGATCGAGAGCAAAACCTCCGATCATCGAACCGAGATCGATCGATCCTCAAAAAGCAGCTCTCTGAATAAACAGGAGGATGTAAATGGGTAAGACAATAGCCATTGCCATGAATACATTCAAGGAAGCGGTGCGAAACCGCATCCTTTACATTCTGCTCATTTTTGCCCTGATCATCATGGCAAGTTCGGGGATTCTGGGGGAATTGACAATCAGCGCGCGCGATCGGATCATCAAGGACCTTGGCATCGCCAGCATCAATTTCTTCGGGGTTTTGATCGCCATTTTCGTGGGGATCGGACTTGTCTATAATGAACTGGATAAGAAAACCATCTATACCATTGTAACCAAGCCCATCCATCGCCGCCAGTTCCTGATCGGCAAATACCTCGGACTCCTTCTGACCATCTATGTCAACATGCTCATTATGACCTTTTTCTTCCTGGCTGTAATACATTATCAGAATTATATGGATGACGAAACTATGTTAAAGGCTTTATGGAAACCGAACGCTGCCGGGCAATACCTGCAGCCCGGATTTTTCGATTACGCCTGGTATTATATCTCATCTGTTTTCATGTCCGCTTTCAAATCCCTCGCCACTTTCACGCTTCTTTACAATCCCGAAATCACGCGCAATATTTTGAAGATTGTTTTTTACGGGTGCCTTGAGCTGGGGATCATCACCGGATTTGCCATCCTGTATTCCTCTTTCTCCACCCCCACCTTGAGCGCCATTTTCACCGTTCTGACATTTGTCATCGGACGCCTCAACGCCGATATCATTATTTTTGCGGACAGGATGAAGGAAAAGGGGCTTCTAACCATGGGCGCGAAAATCAGGTACAATCTCAGCTGGATAGCAGCCCATGTCACGCCCAATCTCTGGCTTTTTGACAAACGTAACGCCGTTGCCGAAGACGCGCCCCTTCTCAGCATCGATCCTTATGCCCTGATTTATTTCCTGTTTTATACCGGCGCAGTGCTCTACATGGCTGTTATGATCTTCCGCCGCCGTAATTTCAAATGATCAGGAGTGTTTATGTCATCTGAAATGCGTTCCATAAACGATATGCGCTCTCGCAACAGCGTTCTTCGCATTGTGGGAAAGAACGCACTGCGCATTCTTTTTTTCCTCCTTCTGGCTGTCCCTGCTTTCTGGATACAAAACAGGCGCCTCAATGAGGTTAGAACAAAACCAAAACTTTACAGGGATAGTCTTTATCTCCCTTCCGGAAAAAGCATCAAGATGATCTCCATAGGTTACGATCGCTTCGTATCGGATTTTATATGGCTTCGCTCCATCCAGGCATTCGGGGGACACTGGGAAACAGATCGTAATTATGCGCCGATCTATCACCTGTTTGACGTCATCACGGATCTGGATCCCACCTTCATCGATGCCTACACCTTCGGCAATCTCGTTATGGGGGATGAAGGAGGAGATCAGCGCCTCGGGCTTCAACTGATCAACAAGGGTATGTGGAAGAACCCGACAAAATACAAGCTGCCCTACTGGGGAGGATACGTCGCATACTGGCAGATGAACGATCCTGAACTGGCGAAATTTTACTATTCCCGAGCGGTCAAATGTCCCGATTCTCCCGGTTTTGTCTCCAGAATCATCGCTTATATGGATCTGAAATCCGGACGGTACCAGGTCGCTTTTGAAAAACTGCTCCAGGATTGGCTGATGGCTATAGACAATAACGATGATGTCGTCGAAGGTATTGTCAGAAGGAGAATTCCGGACATCCTTTCCGAATGGAATGTTTTTATATTGAATCAGGCTGTAAAGAATTACATAGGATCTACGGGGAATGTTCCGGAATCTTTGAAAGATCTGGAAAAATCCGGTTCCCTCGAAGCCTATCCCCTGATCGATCTTTCGGTTATGGACGCCATCATTGAACAGCAGAAAACCATTCCGGGAAAAATGATCGACCGCCTTCCTCGAATCATGGAGGCTTCCACAAGAAAGAATTATAAATCCATTCCCTTTCATCCAATGGGATACTGGTATCAATTAAGATCGGATATCAAACCATGGGACACGGATTTTGTGGAGGATGGAAAGATCTTTATGGACAATTTCCTCAGGAATTTAGCCGGATTGAGAATGCGAATCTTCCAATTTCATATCCAAAACAACCGCTTTCCCTACTCCCTCGGGGAGGTTTTCCGGGGAGAAACGTGGGATGCCGAAGACTCTTTTGGAGGAAAATGGGATTACATTTCCCCCCTGGGCGGTTTCTATTCTTCCACTCTTCCTGTCTTCTGATTTTTGGAAAATTCGGGATTATACCTTAATCTTCGATCGTTCTTCCCGATAGGAAAGCTTTTTGATTTGTTACCAGGCGTTTGCTCTGCAGCTGGTTTTTCAATACGCTCTGCCATGTTTCTTCTGAAAAAGGAAGGAATCGGGAAAGCCACCCAACCATCACAACGTTGACGCACCGGGCGCTTCCCGCCTTTTGCGCGAGCGTCAGGCAATCCGTAATTTTATAATGGGGAAACATATCTTTGACGCTGGATTCAGGATCAGCCGGATATTCCGCAATGCCCGAACTCACCGTGGTGGGGATGATTCTCTGCGAATTGACCAGGCAGAGCCCTTCAGGTTTCATGTATTCTACATATCGGAGCGCCTCGATTATTTCCAGGGCAACAAGAAAGTCGGCAGCGCCTTTTTGAACCAGGGGGGAGTGAATTTTTTCCCCGTATCGAATCTGGCAGATCACGCTGCCCCCCCTCTGCGCCATTCCATGAACCTCGTTCGCCTTGACGTCATATCCCTCACTGAGCGCAGCCTCGGTAACAAGGGCGCTTGCCAGGATAATACCCTGTCCTCCCACTCCCGAGAAGACTATATTGGTGATAGGGGGATTGGAAATCTTCATTATTTCTTGTTTCCTTTCATGGAGAGATCTTCTTCAATCGCATGGAAGGGACAAATCTGAGCGCATATCCCGCAACCGGCGCAAAGTACGGGATTTATGACGACGCTGAAGGAATCCCCGGCGCCCGGTTTCTTCTCGAGCCCCGGGCAGGATAGTTTTAAACATACCCCGCATGATCTGCATTTCTCTTCGATTACCTTCATGGGCGTCATGTTGTCCCGGGCGTGTTCCAGAAGGATGCAGGGCGCCTTGGTGATGATCACCGATGCCTCAGGAGCTTCGATCTCTTCCCGGATAACCTTTCGAAGTGTTTTGACGTCATAAGGATTAACAATCGTCACCCTGGGGATTCCGCATGCCTTGGCAAACTCCTCGATGGAGGCTTCCCGGGTTCGTTCTCCCATCAGGGTGACGCCAGTGCCAGGATGATCCTGGCGTCCTGTCATCGCCGTGATTCGGTTGTCCAGAACAAAAATCGTCAAATCCCCCTTGTTGTATCCAATATCCAGCAGTCCCGTTATCCCGGAGTGAAAAAAGGTGGAATCACCAACCACGCCGACTACCTTCTGTCCTGTCCGCGCCTTGGACGCGCCATGGGCGCTGGATATGCCCGCTCCCATGCACAATATAAGGTCCATGGCGTTGAGGGGGGGGGAAACCGCCAGGCTGTAACATCCTATATCCCCTATGATGACAGGTTTGAGCTTGGAGAGTTCGTAAAATACGCTGCGATGAGGACAACCGGGGCAAAACGCAGGGGGGCGGGGAGGAATCTTTATCTCTTTCCGGGGGAGAGTATCCACAGGTTTTGGCGCTCCATTTATCTTTGACTGCGCAGCCGATAAAATATCCAGATTTAATTCGCCTATTCCCGGTATGTATTCCCGCCCCATTGCCGCGATCCCCAGAGACCGCACATGCTCCTCCAGAAAATTGTCCAGTTCCTCCACAACAAGAATCCGCTTTACTTTTCCCGCAAATCTGCGGATAAGGTCATCCGGAAAGGGATAGACCATGCCCAGTTTCAAAAAGGACGCCTCGGGAAATATTTCCGCTGCGTACTGGTAGGAAATGCCGGAGGTTATGATGCCCAGGTCTCCGGATTTCTCGATGATTTGATTGATGGGCGTTTCGGATGCATGGACGCGAATCTCCTCAAAACGTTTCTCGAGGGCGACTCGCATCTGACGCGCATACGCGGGAACCGTCACATATCGCGAAGGATTGTGTTCGTACCCATCCGCCGTATGGGGAGTTCTTTCTCCCAGGGATACAACGCTTTTCGAATGGGAGATGCGCGTGGTGGATCGGATAATGACCGGGGTACGAAACTGTTCCGAGAGATTCATGGCAAAGGGAACGAAATCTTTCGCCTCCTGGCTGTCAGAAGGTTCCAGTAAGGGAACTTTGGCGCAGCGGGCGTAATGGCGGCTGTCCTGTTCATTTTGCGAGGAGTGCATGCCCGGATCATCCGCGACAATGATCGCCATCCCCCCCTTGATTCCCACATAAGCGAGCGTCATGAGCGGATCAGCTGCGACATTGAGCCCCACATGTTTCATGCAGACGATGGAACGCGCCCCGGCAAGGGACGCTCCGGCGGAAAATTCCAGGGCGACCTTTTCATTGGGAGACCACTGGCAGTAAACATCCGGATATTTGATCAGATTCTCCAGGATTTCCGTACTGGGGGTTCC
>JAFGFK010000142.1 GCA_016931135.1 Candidatus Sumerlaeota bacterium
GCTTCAGCTCCGCGACATATCCGGTCCTTTTGTAAAAGACTGGACTCCTTCTGATCAGGGCAAATGTACGATCGCTTTTTCCCGAAGCCTTTCGGAACCCTTCAACATCAGGATGAATCTTCTCATGGATGTTCCCTCAACTGCCGAGAAATTTTCCATTCCCCAATTCCGCATTCCGGACGCTGTGGGCGAAACGGGCTTGATCCGTTTGAAACCATCATCCGGAATCGCCCTCTGGATCGAGGAATCAAGCGGCTTGGAACCGATTTCCGATTCCTCCGATGCCGACCTTGTCACAAGGCGCTACAGGTTCGAGCAGCCTGGATGGAAACTCCTGGCGTCCAAGGAGCCCATACCTCCGAGGCTTCGTTCCGAGGGGATTATTCTTTACGAGGTAACCGAACAAACCGTACGATTGCGTTCTCGGCATCATATCACGATTTCCGGCAGCGGCGTTTTCAATGTCATCTTCACGATTCCGGCTGGTTATGAACTGCGGGAAGCCGGTCCTTCCACAATTGTCTCCGGTTTTCGCCAGCAGGAAAGGCAGGTGGAAATCAACCTGAAAGGGGAGCAGCGCGCCCCTATGGATATTGATCTGCGTCTTCAACGCCCGAGAAGTTCCGAGGAAAAAGAGGTCGCTCTCGAACCCCTTGTCATTGCCGGCGCGGAGGAAGATTCCGGCAGCGTAGCGCTTTCCACGCCCCGCGCCCTGAGCGCCACGGAAATATCCGCGCATAACCTTGAATCTACAGATATCAGAAACCTGCTGAATCAAATAGCGCCGCTTCAAACGCCCGAACTGGCGCCGGTTCTCGGTTACCGCTATTTCACGCCCGTATTCCGCGCCCTGGCCTCGATCGAAAAACAACGCACCCGCCTGAGCTGCGAAACCTCACGCCTCATCTCCATCATGCCGTCGCTTATGCGCGTTGACGCCACGCTCGATTATACGGTCGAATTTTCCGCAACCGATTCCTTCCACCTCCTCCTTCCCGCATCGGTTGGCGATGACGTCCGTTTTACAGGCGCCGATATCAAGGAAAAATTCCACGCCCCGCTCGCACGGGAGGGGCTTGTCGATAACGAACTCACCACATGGACGGTACGGCTTCAACGCCGTTACCTTGGACCTTATTCCCTCCATGTATCTTTTGACATTCCCCTTGCCGGTTCTGATGAAGGCAAGACTCTTTTGATCGACATTCCCCGCATTCGCGCCTCCGGCGTTGTGCGCGAAATCGGCTATATCGCAGTTTCACGCGGGGAAAACCTCGAGGTGCGCGTTGCCCGATCCGATGGCTTGGAGGTACGCGATACAAAGGAACTTCCACGGCAATTATCCACCGCCTTCCTCGGATTCCGGTATTTCGATCCGGTAAAACATTCCCTGAAACTGGAACTTATCCGCCACGAACTGGAATCAGTTCTCGGCGCCCTTATTCGCCGCATGCATATTGAAACCGTTCTGAACGATCAAAGGCAGGCGGTTCATGAGCTGATCCTCGAAGTACAGAATAACAGGGAGCAGTACCTGGAGCTTGTTCTTCCGGATACGCTTGAAATCTGGTCCGCCTTTGTGCGGGGAGTTCCGGTAAGACCCATCACCCGGCAATCCGATGGCGCCCGGCTGATCGAATTGACAAAATCCGAAACAAGGGATTCCGCATTCCGCGTGCGCCTGATCCTGCGGGAAACGCTTCCCGGAGGTCCCATGAAAATGAAAGGCGCCCTGGTATTCGATCCGATCAGGCGCATCAATATTCCCGTTCTCAGAACCACATGGAAGATTTATCTTCCGCGCGGCTACAAGTATATCGATTTTGGAGGAACCATGCGACTCGAGATGGGAGGGCGTCCCTCATGGATCGAACCTGCAGCGGAAAAGCTCCTGAATGACATTCCCGCCTCCCTGGCCGGAGGCGTGGCGCAGCCCGGCTTGAATCCGCCGCTGAAGGCGCCTTCCATTGATTATGACGCAACCGAAACCGAGGAGGAGAAAAAGGCGCGGCTCCAGGGGGAGGCGCTCGATATACCCATCGTGCGCGAAGGCGTTCAATTCGTGTTCAGCAAGCTCAGCGGCGTCGGATCCGTTGAGATTCATTACTGGAAAAGGAAGCCTCTCGTGATTCTCCATGGCTTTGTGGGCGTTATCCTGTTTCTTGCGCTTCTATGGCTCATGCGCATGGGAAAACGCCCGCAGCTGGGGCTTGCCGCTTTTGCCGTTTTCTTCATCGGCGCCAGCTTGACAGGAGGACTCGCCGGAAGGCTCTTTGCGACATCCTATGCGGTTTCGTTTCTTGCCCTTGCGCTTTCGCTCCTTATCTTTCTTGTAAAACGCATACCTTACAAACGAACAGCTGAACCGCTCATAAAGGGATATCCGCCTTCGCAGCCTCCCGATAAGCGGGAAGGGAGCGTGCAGCCTCCATCCGGCATGGATTCTGAAAAGAAATCGCCCAAATCGGAAAACGTTGCGAAGGAAAACCCTCTGGAAGTGAAAAAGGAAATCCATCCGGATGAAAATAAAGAAAACAAAAATGAATAGTATAATAAAAGATAACAAGGGCGCTTCTATCTCGTTTCTGGCGCGGGGATTATGCCTCCTCGCCTTTTGCCTGGCAGCTTGTTTTTCCCGTGCGGATACCGCCTCTCAGGATATCCATGTTTTTTACATACCGCAGGAAGATTTGCGCAAGGCGCCAGGATATACGGAGAATGGCATGTTTCTCCCCCTCTCCGAGCTTCTCTCCCTTGCGGACATGGCTGCAAAAGGCTCGGACGCTTCCCCGGAGTCGCTGCCTGTTTCCTGCGCATCTATCCGCCTTGCGGGAAACCTTTCCAATGCCCTTTTCCTCGAGGGAATCCTGGAATACAACGCCCCTTCCGAAGGCTGGAGCTCCACCCTTGTAGAAGACTGCCTCTTCCCCTGGATTTCACAAGAGCCTGAATCCGACAATCCCGCCTTTCTTGCAAGGATCAGGGGAAAAACATGTCTTTATGTAAAGGGTCCCGCAAAGGGGAAAATTGCATTGAAAGCCGTATTCCCGCTCGCTTTCGATGGTTCCCGCGCCGAGCTCTCTATCGGACCCTTTTCCGCCCCCTGCCGCATGGACCTCGATCTGGAAGAAAACCTCGAAATCCAGCCTGACGAATCGCTTGTCATGCAAAAATATCCTGACGAAAAAAACAAATGTTCCATTTTTCTTACAACGCATAAAGCCGCAAGGCTTCTTATCAGGCGCGCTGCCCCTTTTTACGCCCCTTCTGGTTTGAGGGTGAATATCGACCGCGCCGTCTCCAACGTGGGCGCGGGCGTCAACGTTGTCGATACCCTCCTTCTCCAGGATTCCTTTTCTCCGGATACGGTTTTGAATTTTGCCATTCCTGAAAATCTCAGGTTTTTGCGCGTGAAGAATCCCGGCGCCTTTTCTGTGGAAGCGACCAGCAATACCCTTTCCATAAAACCCCTGGAGAATCTCGACGCCATTCGCCTCGAATTGATTTTTTCCGCGGATATGAAAGGGACTTCCACCCGTTTGGGAACTTGGAACATCCCCTCTTTGTATGTTGAATCTTCATTGACCATCCAGTCCTCCGAGCGATACGCCCTTCTTCCCTCACAGCTTCCTTTATCCCTCATTCCAAAGGAGGGCTCCGGAAACAGTCTCCGGTACGCATGCTGGGGAAATCTCCCGGCAATCAGCCTTTCCCTTGCGCCGCGCGTTCCTTCCATTCCCCCTGTTATCCATGCGGCTTTCAACATCTCCCGGAATAGAGCGGACGCCATTTACAATGTATCCATCCTGGATAAGAATCTTGTCGAGATGCAGTTTGATATACCCCCGGATTGGATTCTTGCCGATCTGGCGTTGAAGCGTAACAACGAAAACACGCCCATGAACCTTGCAATCAAAGACAAAACCCGGTATCGCATTATCTGGCAGGGGGGGGCAAATCCGGACGCTCTTCAATTCAATCTTCGCCGCGTTGGTTCCTGGGGAGCGCCTGGAACGGCGAATGAAATAGAAATTCCTTTTGTTTCTTTTGAAGGACCCAGGCCTTTTGATTATGAAATGACCGTTGCCGGAACCGAAGGGTTGAATATCCGCCCCAGGGAGTTGAAACAATTATCCATCATGACGCCCGAGCCCTCCCAAATGGCGCAGCAGGGTACGGTTTCTCATGCGGATTTTCGATTCAAGGCGAACGGTGAAAACCCTGGAGGCTCTCTTGTCATCGAGGGAAGAGATGCGGATGTCCGCGCCGTGGCAGTCACCACCCTTTCCCTGGGAGATGATCAAACCATGGTTCGCGCCCTGATCGGTTACCAGGCGCGCATCGCCCCTGCGCGAACCTTCCGCTTTATCCTGCCTCATGGCACGGGAAACGATGTGCGGATAAACGCCCCGGAAATCCGCGAAAAATCCATGAAAAAAACATCAAAAGGGGAGGAGTGGACCATCGTCACTCAGGCGGACATACTCGGTCCCTATGAGATCAGGGTTGAATGGCCTCTGGAATCGCCACAAAAAGGCGTCCCGATCAAGGCCCCGGAAATTTACATCCCCGGCGTCAACTCCCGCGAAGGATTCCTGATCCTCGAAGGCTCCGAAACCCTCCAATTGAACATCATGGCGAAAAACCTTTCCGAAGCCGATCTCGCCGATCTCCCCCCCCTTCCCTGGCAAAGCGATAAACGCACCATTGCCATTTACCGTTACGTGGAGCCTCCCTTTACCCTGGAGGTTCTCGCCGATAAATTCCAACCGGAACCTCTTTTGAAGGGCATTGTCAAACAGGCGGAGATCACATCGAGTTTCACTCCTCAAGGGGAGGAGTTCACGCAAGCGGTTTATACCCTGACGCCCTTTTCCGAACGGCAGTTTTTTGAAATCCAGCTTCCCGAAAAAGCAAAGACATGGTCTGTACAGGTGAATAGCCAGGGCGTCAAACCCGCCACCAGGAAAATCTCCGGGGGCGGCGATCTCCTCTTGATTCCATTGCCCTCCGCCTCGGAGCAGGTCTCCGATATTTCCATCCGGATTTTGTATCATCGCGCGGCGCAGCCGCTTTCTCAGGCAACAGGGATTCTTCTCGTTGGACCTCTTTTATCCGCGCCCGTTAATCGCACTATCTGGAATCTCAACCTTCCTTCCGGATTTGAGTATCTCTCCTTTGATATCGACTCCCGGAACAAAACCTCTCTTCACGAGCCGATCATCACCTATCTTCGCAAAGCCTATTACCCGAAAAAAATCCTGTTTCCCCAGATGTCCATCATTCCGATAATTGTTTTCACGGTGATAGGGATTTTCATTTTCCTGTTTCTCGGGAAAATCGTGGGATTCCTCGGGAGGAAAAAACCGGAGGTTCCCCAGGCGCCGAAAAAAACAGCCAAACCCCTTCGAAAACCAGGATGCACCTTCACTATTTTTGAATTCCTGGTTGTCGCGCTCATTGTTGCCATCTTATCCGCGATTGCCGTGCCCAATTTCCTGGAGGCGCAATCCCGCTCGAAGGTCTCCAGGATTAGGGCGGATATGCGTTCCATGGCGACAGGACTGGAGGCTTACTATGTGGACAATAACGCCTATCCCCCGAATGCCGAAATCCTTTGGCAAGGCGCCGTCAAATATCTCTCGGGTTCCTTTTCAGACCCCTTTACCGATTACAAGGGAACTCCCTTGAAATATGTGGTAGGTCGTCCCGCCATTGAAAAAGCCATTGAAACTGGTTATCTCCCCCCGGATTACCCGATAACAGATGACGCCGGATTCTGGTTGATTTACAGCGATGGTCCCGATACAAGAGATGATGGCGCCACGGTTGTTTACGATCCTACCAACGGCACGATCAGCGTCGGCGATGTCATCCGCGTCAAAAACGGCGGAGGTCCCCAGCATTATGCCGGATATAAGCGGGTTCGCGATGAGGAAAGAAGGGATTTGAGTACAAAGGCGATTTCTTTGACTGATTCTCCCCAGGGGACTCCGGCGCCTCCCGCGGTAGCGGGATTAATAACCATGGATCGTTTCGAGGGCATTCCCCAGGCTTCTGAAAAAACGGCGCCCCGGGAAAAGGCTCCGGAAAAACAGGAAGTCAGATTTCAGGCTGGCATTCAATCCCTCTCCATCGAAATCCCTTCCGGGGGAATTCAGCGCACCCTCGAATCCCTTGCAAGAGAACCGCAAATGAAAGTCCGCTTCCTGGAAGAAAGAAAATTCCTTTGCCTTCGCTTCCTCTCATGGATTCTCCCCCTGCTTTTCATGATGGGAATCTGGATATTTAAACGATCCCTTTTTCATCGCTTCTTTCTCATCGGAATTATCCTTGTCCTGCTGCTTCCCCTTCTGAAATCATCCACTTGGACGCCTTTTTTCAACTCCGCCTTTCTGGGAATTGTCTGTTCCCTTTCCGCTCCTATCCTTGCCCGTTTGTTCAGGCGTTATTTAAATCCTCGTTCATCCGGAACGGCGATAACGCTGATTCTTTTTGGTATCCTTGCTTTGAATTCGGATGTAAATGCCGAAGCCACATCACAAACCGCCCATTACGATGGAATTGAATTCATTGTCCCTTACGGACCCGATCAGGTTCCCGGTACCGAAGAGAATCCCCTCTCCTTCATCAGTAAAGAGGATTTCACGATTCTCTGGAAAAAGGCGTGGAAGGAACCGGATGCGCCATCCCCGATGTACCCCATCGCAGCCAGGATCACTCTATCCGGCGCGCTTTCTCCCGATGGAACTCATATTCATGGGGGCGTCTCCATTTATGCGGTCAATCCGGGCGATGCTCCGGCAAGTCTCGATCTTGGAATGAATCAAATAAGGCTTCCCTCTCTGGCTGAAAATTCCGGAAAGGCTTTTCTCGAATCCACGCCCCGCGGCTTGGTTCTTCAACTGAGTCCCCATTGGATGGGTGAAATCGTCACTCCCTTTATTCTTCCCTGTGAAGGACGCGGTTTGACCGGGCGCTTCCAGATCGAGTTTCCCGATTCCGCTATCGGTTTCTGGAAGTTTCAGTTCCCGTATCCCAGGATAACGGCGAACGCGGCGAATAGCGCCCCTTTGGTTATAGATCAATCACCCGAGGGCTCCTCTCTCTCCGGTTGGACAAAACCCGGCGTTCTCGATGTTTCCTGGAAGGGGGAAACGGAAGCCCACGCTTCCCCCGGCGCCGATCTGATGAAAAACTGGCGCGCCTCATTTGACGCCCGCTTTGAATGGAATTCCCTCGCTTTTGCCGGTTTTTCCTCTGTCATCAAGATCGAGAAAAAAGATGTCTCCGGCTCCATCCCGGATAAAATAAAACTCCTTAAAGATCCATCCCTTCAGATTCTATCGGCAAAAGGGGACGACCTCCTTGAAACCAGGATTTCCGATACGGAAGTGGAACTGTCTTTTAATAAAACCGGAACTACGGAAATCACGATTCAGGGCTTTCAGATCAAACCAAAGCAAATCACGGGGAAAGATAGACTTGTCGTTTCCTGGGACGCTGCAGCGCTCCGAGCGCCTGATGGAATCGATTCTCAATTCTCCCTTTTCTTCGATGTCTCCGATCAGATTGAAATCGCGTCTGTGAATACGGAACGCCTTGAACGGAGACAAAGCCGCGAACTGCGCCCCGGATTCGCCTCCCAGCAATACGAAACCGTTTCCCCAGATTGGAAGGCGCAGTTTGTCTTCAAACCCTTCCTCCCTGTTTTCGATGCCCATATCAGGGAACTCTGGGCGCCCCTCGATGGATTCCTGCGCCGGATATGCGATGTCTCTCTTACCCCAAGCAACAGCCGCATCGCACAATGCATGATTTCCCTTCCCGATGAATTGAAGGTCTTGAACGTATCCGGAAACCAGATTCTCAATTGGGCGCAGGATGACAAAACTCTTCTGATTGCCTTCCAGCCCGCGTTGGAATATGAGTCAACAGTCAGAATCTTTGCTTCCTCGGATATGGGGGAGGCAAAGGACAATCTGTTCATAACGCCATTGTCCGTTTCTCGTTCTTCCGAAACAAGGCGACTATCCATTCTCCTTTATTCCCGGGATCAGGACCTTTATGAAATCGATCTTGCAGGAGCAGTCTCCCGCGCCCTGGAACAAAAAGATCAGGAACTTTTTCAGTCTATTCCTTTGAAGATCGACAAAAATTCCTTTTTCCTGCGTCCTTATGATCTCTCTTCCCCAAAACCCCTGAATTTCCGGTTATTGCCTGTGGAAGCGACAGCCCTCTACACCGCATTCAATCAGGCGACTGTTTCCGATGGTTTGCAAAGCCTCGACGCCGTTCTGCGCGTGGAACCTCGAAGGGGACGCATCCGGAAAATATCCGCCCTTCTCATCCTCCCTTCCCCGGACCCCCAGGCGCCGGCAAGACTTCGCTCCCTCGGACCGGTTCGCGATATTGTCACCCATCCGCTCTCCGATCGCATCTTCAGAATTACAGCCGATTTATCCGCTCCTCAATCCGAACCTGTCAATATTCGCTTCCTTCTCGAAAGTCCGGTCAATACGGAAAACGGACGCGAAATAGGCGTTTCCATCCTGGCTCCGGAAGAGGGCGCCGGCGCGCGATCTCTTCTCCTTCTCCGCCGCACATTTGAAGGAGAGTTGAACCTGAAGAACGCAGCCGGGGCGCGAATTATCGATCCCAATGAATTAAGACGACCCGAAATGGGCTTGGCGCCGCTTCCTTCCGATCAAAGTTTCGATCTTTCCCTCAAGGCGGGCGCCGCCCCGACTTTCCTGATTGCGCGCCACAAACGCGAGGAAGCCCTTCGCGCCGTCGTCGAAATACTCCGCCAGAGAACCATCGTCACTCCCGATGGCATGGAACGCTGCGAACTGGAAATCGTCCTTCAAAACAAATCCGAACAATTCTTGAGAATTGCGCTCCCTTATCCCAAAAAAGACGTCTCCATTTATGAGGTTCTCGTTGCCTCCAGACCTGTCAAAACCACCTTCGCAAGGGAAAACAATCGCGATATCCTCATGGTTCCCCTGATCCGCACCGGTCTTCTCGAACCGGAACTTACGGTCAGCGTTGCTTATGTGGTTCATAACCGGGAACCGTTCAAAGGCAAGGGAACGAGGCAACAGAAATTGCCCGAAATTCTCGGGGACATACCTGTCGCCCAATCCGCTCTCATCCTCATGATGCCCTCTTCTTACAGGTTTTATGATTTTTCCGGCTCTCTCAACCAGGTGCAGCTTCTCGACATCGAAGTGGATGAAGCCCTGAGGCAGGCAAAACAGGCCGAAAAACTCTCCCAGGCGGTTCTTTACGCAAAGGGCGATAAACAAGTGAAACTGCTCGATAACCTGGCGAAGTATAAATCCAGGGCAAGTTCAAAAATCAAGTATGTCGAACAAACCTCCGAGGCGTATCAGAGGCAGAGCGGAAAAGCCGGAAGACCCGCAGGAAAGGCGGAGGATAAAAAAGAACAGGAACTCTCCGTAATGCGCGGCGCAAGTCTCCAGATGGCGCAACAGGCGGAACAAAACATAGCGCTTAATTACGCCCAGGCGACGCAAATGGCGCAGTCGCAGCAACAGGCTATGCCGGTTCAAGTACAACCCGCCCCCCAACAGGCTGCGGTTATCCCCCCCAGGATTCTCCCCGCTCCCATCTCATTTCCCCGTACCGGCGATGTTTATGTCTTCCGCCAGCTCCAGGGAACAGGCATGGTCCGCTTCAAATATTCATCCAGGCAATCCCGGGAAACAAAAAAAGACCTGCTGCTTTTACTCGTGATTTTCATCCTGATCTGTATCCTTGTATATTCCGGTTCCCGGCTTTTTTCCACGCGCCGCCGCGTGGCTGGACTCCTTGTTTTGTTCAGTCTTCTCTCGATCTTCTTCGGTTTTGCCATCGATTTCGCCATCCCGCTTTTGGGAGTGGCGTGGATTTTACTGCATACAGCGAAAAAATCTTCAAACCCTTGATTATACTGTAGTTATATTTCTTTGAAATTTCTACCTTTTTCCCTTGACATGGGAGATGGTTCCACTGGTATATATCCAATAGTTCTTTGGATGGATACGGTTTTTTGAGCGGGAATAGCTCAGTTGGTAGAGCGCGACCTTGCCAAGGTTGATGTCGCGGGTTCAAGTCCCGTTTCCCGCTCCATTTTATTTTTACCCCCTTTAAACCACGAAAAAATCTATTAAATACTTATTATAAAAGAAAAATAAAAAGCCTGTGGTTAATCGCTAAATCCGCCTTCAAACCACAAAAAAACCTATCAGATTCTATTATAGAATAAAAAGAAAACAGCATTTCTTGGTGGTTGAAAAAGGAAGGCGCATCGAACATAGTTTCGCCCTTGATCTTTAACCACGAATCCCACGAATCTTCACGAATAAGAATAAAAAATTCGTGAGAATTCGTGAGATTCGTGGTAGAAAAATAAAAAGCCTGTGGTTAATCGCTAAACCCGCCTTCAAACCACAAAAAAACCTATCAGATTCTATCATAAAAGAAAAAGAAACGACAATTTTTAGTGGTAAAAAAGAAAGGCGTATCGAACATGGTTTCGCCCTTGATCTGTAACCACGAATTTACCACATAATCTGCACGAAAAAGAATAAAAAAATTCGTGTGAATTGGTGGGATTCGTGGTAGAAAATAAAAAGCCTGTGGCTAATCGCTAAACCCGCCTTCAAACCACAAAAAAACCTTTGCATTTCCCCATAAGTTCACTCTAAAAATCTTCTGTCTCTTTTAATTTAGCATGTTCTGGAAAATTATGAAAATTTGTCTCATTTCTCCTTATGAAAGCGTCGCTGCTTACGGGCTTCGCATCCTTTCCTCTGTTCTCAAAAGGGATGGTCATGCGGTGGAGATGATTTTTCTCCCCCTGGATTTCCATGATTCCATTCCCCCAAAAGCCCTGGAGCAAACTGTAGAGCGCGCCGTTTCATCCAGTCTCGTTGGCGTCAGCCTTTCCTCCAATTACATGCGGCTCAGCATCGATATTACCCGCGCTGTCAAGGAACGCAATCCTAATGTCCCCGTGCTCTGGGGAGGCATTCATCCCACCATCGAACCGATCGAATGCCTTGACTTTTGCGACATCGCCTGCGTCGGAGAGGCGGAAGACGCTTTCAGCGAACTTGCCCGGAAAATGGATGCAGGCAAGCCTTATGCCGATACCCTGAATTTTTATTTCAAACTTCCGGATGGCAGCATCGTCTCCAATCCGGTTCGCGCCCTCGATCCGGATATCGACAAAATCCCCTTCCCGGATTACTCGGGAGAAGGTCATTTCATCTTGAATGATGGCTGCATTGTTCCGGTTACGCATGAACTCCTCGATAAAAATCTCATGGGGCAATATCTCAC
>JAFGFK010000143.1 GCA_016931135.1 Candidatus Sumerlaeota bacterium
ATGTATGTTGGGGGGCTTGTGGGATATAATGATTCACAAATTTATGATTCCTACGCCAACGTTCATGTAATAAGCCCGGGAACTTGTGTCGGAGGATTGGCAGGCGCAAATTCCTGGTGGATAGAAAGATGTTATGCCACAGGAAAGATTGACGCGGGAAATGTTAGGGTTGGAGGACTTGTTGGCGGCGTCATCCTTGATCCGGGACATCTATATTGGATCGCTGACGCGTTTTACGATACAGAAACAACAGGGAAATATAATCCCGGCCATTTTAGCAGCGGCTATCCCAAAACAACCATAGAAATGATGACGCCCTCCACATTCACAAACTGGGATTTTGACAATATATGGTTCATGGTTCCGGGGAAGAGTTATCCGGTTCTGAAGCCGGAACGTTATGTGGGCGTTGATATCGCTCCCGCTTTCGGCATTCCCAATCCCAAACCTTCCCTTCCCGTTGAATTCACGATCTCCTTTGAAGAGCCCGTTCGTAACTTCACATTCGATGATCTCGATTTCTCCAGTTCCACGCTTCTGGGCATCCAGGGAACGCTCGAAATCGAAGACGCGCCCACAACTGTGGGAATCATGGATTGTTTTACCACCTGGACATTGACGATCACGGATTCCGCGACTTCGTATGGTCTGATCGTAGTGAACGCGCCGCTGGGATCAGCGATGAACGCTGCGAATTATCCCAGCGCCGCCTCCCAACCCGCTGGAATATATATTCTCCCCGAACATCTCTGGGGAGATATGAACGGCGATGGGGTTGTGAACTCTGAGGATCGCAATATTCTGATTTCCGTGATCCTCGATCCTCTGAACGGCTGGAAAGGCGTGATCCCGTTCGATTGGAGCGATCTGAATGAAGATGGAACGCTCGATATTGCCGATATCGTTGCCCTGATCTTATCCCTTTAAGAAACGCCGCGCGGAGAAAGGCGGATTCCCCCCATTCCCATGCATCTTTTCAAATGGGATTGGGGGGTGAGATAAATTATGACGCGTCCAAAAAGAATGAATTTATCCGGTTGGATTTATCATATCATTTGTCGCGAGGATCAAAATGGCGTTATAAAGCGGGGAAAAACGGGGAAATGCCCCTCAACGCGTATGATAGATGTCGATTTCTCTGAAAAAAGGCTTGCGTGGGATAGGCGTTTATTGTTAACGCAAGGCATTGTATTATGGGATGTGATATAATAAACCCCCTTGATTTATCAAGGGCAAACCATGTCTTTTTCAGCCAAAGCGCAACTAAACGCAAGTTTGACCCCAGATTTTCCCGTTTTTGAGGGGACAAAAAATGAAAAAAGGAAAGATAAAGACGTTTTTTTTGTTATTTTAGGGATATATACTTTTCTTTTTTTGCCCTCCTATGTTAGCGCGCGTAACATATATTATGCGTTACTACCCGTATCTGAAGACCTTGCAATCGGGGAAGCCCCAGAAACAAAAGGTCAAAAAATGAATTTAACCTCCTTCCCTTCCCCGGGATATCACTTTGTAGCGCAGGAAATCGCAGTCAATATTGGCAAATATTATACGGATGATAATAGACGGATCATGCTGTTCCCAAGGCTCGATAAAATCATGCTGGAATTATATGATAAGAATATTTCCTCTGATTCCATATTGCCCTCTCTTATGAAAAAAACAAACATATCTTTTGAAATAGCCATCAGGAAAGATGAACTCTTGTTTCTCTCCCTCCCTGAAAAGATAGACTCTCTTGAAATGGAGCGACTTCTCAACGTTTTGGCGAAGATGGAAATAATTGCAAAAGTCGGCTATGTTTATATCAACGAGGAAACGGCAAAAGAATCGTGTTTGACCGGTAAAGCGATTATTCGACTGAAAGATATCGGTTATAAACAGCGGATTCTCCAATATGCGGATGAACATGATCTCTCTTTTATCAGGTTGATGCATGGAACCGACAATGAAATGGTATTCGAATACAATCATTCCTTTACGGATCCCGTGTTGGGAATCTGCCGGGATTTGGAAAATCTTGATTATGTTGAATGGGCGGCCCCTGATTTCCTTTTTCAACTCGATCTTCATCACATCCCGAACGATCCTCTTTTCAATCAACAATGGCATCTTGAAAACACGGGGCAAACCGGAGCGATCCGCGATGCGGATGTCGATGCGGAATTTGCCTGGGATAATCCTCAGATCGCTGCCGGAGGATCATCCGATATTGTAATTGCCATTATCGATACTGGCGTAGAGGTGGATCATCCCGACCTTGAGATATATATCAATCAATTGGAGTATGATGGAACTCAAGGCGTGGATGATGACGGCAATGGTTATGTGGATGATATTCATGGATGGGATTTCTACAATAATGACGGTGATCCCAACCCTGGATTTACGACCGATACGGCCTCTGTCGCCCATGGAACGTGTTGCGCCGGAGTCGCAGGCGCTATAGGGAATAATGGAATCGGGGTCGCGGGCGCGGCTTTCAACGCCCGTATCCTCCCCATAAAAATTACGAGCGATAAAGGAATCTTTACTTCCAGTTATAATATCTCATGGGGCATTCGGTACGCAGCCGATATGGCTCATGTACTCAGCAACAGCTGGGGCGGAAGCGGAGGCTCGAGCATTCACAGCGCCATTCAATACGCCGTTGATACAAAAAACAAATCCGTTTTCTTTTCCTCCGGCAATGACGCAGACGGTATCGATTCCGATCCATGCTGGATTCATTACCATCTTGATTTTTCCTCCGATCTGGGAAACAGATATTTTCAATGGACCTATCATAAGGACGGCGCAACAACGGCAGGAGAGGATTGCGCCTGGATCGACGATGTCGCCTTTCCTGATGGCTCAACGGAGGATTTTGAAGACGATTTCGCCTTTGGCGATTGGGCGACAGGAGGAGACGACGTATGGACTTTTTATACGGAATCGAGACATGTGAGAGGCGCCGGGGTTCGCAGCATGAGATCCGGAAACATCGGGCACAACCAGGAAACCTGGATTCGCAGCCCTCAAGTGAATATAACCAGGGGAAGCGCCCTGTATTTCTGGCTATGGGTGGATTGCCGCCCAATAATGATTATGTCAGATTGAATATGGAAAGTGACTCGACAAACTATTACATGGATGATCGGGGCGCGCCGATATTTGATGTCGCCTATCCCCCCCGATACCCGGAATGCATCCCAGTCGGCGCTTCCACGGATTTTGACCTTAGATCGCAATACAGCCAATACGATGATACCCTCGATCATGTCCTTGATATCGTGGCGCCCAGCAATGGAGGAAACTGGGGGATCGAAACTACCGACATCACCGGAATATATGGTTATGATCCGGGGGATTACGCGAAAGCCTCGGGGGAAAGCGGTTTTGGCGGCGCTTCATCCTCCTGTCCCCTTGCGGCTGGATGCGCTGCCCTCCTTCTTTCCAAAAATCCGAACTTGAATCCCAACCAAATCCGTGATATCCTTTGCTCTACTGCGGATAAGATAGGAGGCGTTTCTTATGTCAATGGATATAATAAATATTACGGCTACGGGAGAATCAACATCCACGCGGCTTTGAACTCCATTGGTTATGCGGTTTATCATGTTCCGGAGGAATTTCCAAAGATCCAGCCCGCCATAGATCAGGCGAAAAACGGCGATCATATCATTGTCTCACCAGGGGCTTATCTCGAAAATCTGAATTTCCTGGGAAAAAACATCACCCTGCGTTCCACCGCGCCGACTTCGTCAACCATTGTCAATACCACCTTGCTCAGTGGATCTATGGGAGGGGTGATCGTTACATTCGCCGGAACCGGGGAAACGTCCTGCGTTCTATCGGGATTTTCTATTGCCTTCAGCTCCCAGGGCGGGATTGTGGGCAACGGATGCGAAGCCACTATTCAGAACAATATGATACAAAATAACACTGCATTCGGCGGTCCAGCCATCTACCAGTGCCATGGATTGATTTTCAATAACGCCATCTCGGAAAATGAAGGGGTGTTCGGAGGCGCTTTGACTGAATGCAACGGCATGATAAAAGGAAATTCCATCTGGGGCAATAAGGCTGGTATGGGAGGGGGAATCTATTTATGCGCCGGTACGATTGAATCCAATATCATTGATGGTAATTCATCAACTTCCACAGGAGGCGGGCTTCAAGGTTGTTCTGGTTTGATTAGAAACAATACCATATCCTTTAACTCAACCCAGACGGAAGGCGGCGGTTTGAATACATGCAACGGCGCAATCGAAAATAACCGCATCTTCAAGAATTCATCCGGGGAATATGGGGGAGGATTATCCGGTTGCGATGGGATTATTCAAAATAACCTGATTTACGAAGCCCTTCTTCCCCGCCATGGGATTTTCACATCAAATCCTCTTCACCCTGTATCGACGCTGGAACAACGGTTACGCTTGCTTATGATTTTGAGGGTGATGACAGACCTCAGGATATTGATGGAATAGGAGAAAATGATTCCCCTTATGATATAGGCGCGGATGAATATATCCTGATCACTCTTCAGCAGATTAGAAATCACATACTGGGGAGAGAGGAAATGAAGGAAAGCGAACAGAAACAGGCGGACCTCGACCAGGACGGCGTCCTGAATGTTGTTGATATCATATTGTTTCTCATCTCGCTCTGACAAATAAGGGAGTTGATGGGGGGCAATCTATCCTTTTCATGAAATTTACCCTGATTGCGCTCTTGACATCATGAAGTAAATAGAGATACAGACGATCTGTTATTATCATTCAGGATGAGGGAGGAATTTTTTTATGCAATCCGCAAATGCCGCCAGGGGATCAGCCCTTTTCATCAAAAAGGCTGTTTTTTTCATCGCGTTTATGCTTGTTTCAACCGCCGCTTTTTTCTGCTTCTCCGATCCTTGCGATCTCGGGATCGAAGATGTCTCTATTCCCATTGGAAAAGACGTTTTTCAATACCCGGTCGGACTCCATATCTCCGACTCTCCAACATCGGGTCCCCCTCTTCGGGAACCGAATATGACCTGGGTGGAAGATACGATGTCTTCCATGACCCTCGATGAAAAAATCGGGCAATTGATCATCTCTTCCCAACATTCGAGCGGGGAATCCCTGATTGACAATTACAAGGTGGGAGGCTTCATTTTCCTCGGTAATGGGCAGAACGCCGGCAATATCGTCAATTCCGTGAACCGTCTCCAGGAATACTCGCCTTTTCCCCTCTGGTTCGCCATCGATTCCGAGGCGGGGCTCGGGGCGCGAGTCGCAAACGCTACCATATTCCCTCTTATCATGGCTTCCGGCGCTGCGGATGATCCGGCGCTCACCGAGCTATGCGGCCGCATCACGGCGCGGGAATCCCGCGCGCTGGGAATCCAGATCGGCTTCGGTCCTGTTGTGGATGTCAATACGGAACCCGTCAATCCCATCATTTCCACGCGTTCCTACAGCGACGATCCGGATCGCGTCGCGCGGCTCGCGGAAGGCTATATCGCCGGCGCCCGCGCCGAAGGCATTCTCTGCACTTTCAAACATTATCCCGGGCATGGCGCCACCACAGGCGACAGCCATAGCTCCCTTCCCACCGTGAACCTCACCTCGGAAACTCTTCACAGTGATCACATCAAGCCTTATCGCGATCTTGCCTCAACTGGCAATATCGACTTTGTCATGTCCGCTCATGTGTGGTATCCCGCTTTCGATCCCGGAACTCCCTGGCCCGCCACGCTCTCAACCGTATGCCTCAAGGATATTCTTCGAACGGATATCGGATATAACGGCGTCATCATCTCGGATTCCTACGGAATGGCGGGTTTGGCTGTCGCCGTTCCTGATGAACAGGAACGCGCTGTAGTCGGTTTGGAAGCGGGTCTCGATATCATCCTGAATCCGCCGAATGTGGGCAACGCCTTCAACGGGATCAAAAATGCGGTAATCAGCGAACGCCTCACCATGGACAGGATCGATGAATCCGTTCGCCGCGTTCTCATAGCCAAAAGCAGGGTGGGGCTTCCTGAAGCGACCACCGTAACCGCAACGCTTTATCCAACGGTTCTGCAGCATCCCGAGCATCTCCAGGCGGTTCGCGATCTGAGCGAAAAATCCTTCACCTGCGGGAAATACATGCTGGCGTCTTCTCCCGCGGTTCCGCCCTCGAGCCATGCCCTTGTTTTGACCCTCACCGCAACCAAGACGATTTTTTATTGTTTTTCCGCCACTTATTTCACCTCCCCTTTTGTCGCCGCCGTGCCCAATACCACTGTTCGCAGCGTTTCCGCTTCTGTCTCTACAACGGAACGCAACCAGATTCTCGCCCAGGCGGAGGAGCATGATATCATCGTTGTGGCGGGGTATGACTGGTACAAGATCATGCCCCAGAGCCAGGTTGATTTGATCAATGATCTCTGCGATCTCACGAAGCCCGTGATTTATGTCAGCTTCGGAGCGCCCTATCATTACCTGCAGATTCCCGATGTGGACGCCTTTTATTGCGGATACGCCAGCGTGCCTCAAATGCAGGATGTGGCTGTGGAGGTTCTGGTGGGCGAAAGAGAACCCATCGGCAATCTGCCGGTACATGTGGAAGGACTACCGGCGTTTCTCTCGGTGAAGGATTGGAAACGGATCGGCAGATGATCTGATCCGTGGAGCGTTATCAAAAAGAGACAGGTCAGCGACGGATTATTCTGGCTTCTGTTTCAAATCCCATCGGAAAATTGAAATGCGCCCCTCCTCCTGAAAAAGAATGAAAAAAAGAGATTGACGTTATCAGTTCCCTTTCCGTATAGAATTCTCTTTTTATATTATGGTCCTTTATGGAAGGCGATATTCTGGAACTGTTTATAATGGAAATTAGATTCAACGAAAGAATCTGGAAATGATCAAACATGCGCTTTATCCGAGGGCTTTTTCTAAGGTTATCCGTAAGATCGGGGATATCCTCAAATCCGGCAGGATTTTTTTTGTAGGCGGACACGTTCGTCCGGATGGCGATTGCATCGGCTCGCTTCTCGCCTTTTATTTTCTCCTGAAGAATATGGGAAAACAGGCGCGGTTATATACTGCCGGACCCATCCCGGAGTATTTCAGGCTTTTCCCGGGAGCGGATAAGATCGAAACCTCTTTTGACAAAAATTATCCTTCCGACGTCTGCATCTTTGTGGATTGTGGAAGCCGGGATCGCGTCATCGAAGGGGAACGCCCCCCGGGAATCTTCGTCAATATCGATCATCACAAATCAAACGACGAATTCGCCGATGTGAATTATGTCGATCCGGAGGCAACGGCGGTTGGGGAGCAGATATATCATATCATAACCGCCATGCGAGAAACGGTCACCCCGGACATCGCCTCTTCCATTTATCTCTCCCTCCTTTCCGATACGGGAGGCTTTCGTTTTTCCAATACGGATAACGTAACATTCTCGGTAGCCGCGGAAATGGTCAAACATGGGGCGGATCCAGCCCGCATCGCTGAAATGGTGTTTGAAAACAGAACCCCTGAATCCATCACGATCAAGGGAAAGGCGTTATCCGATCTCCACTATGAATGCGAGGGAAGGCTTGTCTGGTCGGAAATCCTTCAGGATACCTACAAACAATTCGGGGAAGAGAATGAGCCGGAAAGCCTGGTAGGAGAGTTGCGAGGCGTTTCCGGAGTCGAGATTTCCATTCTTTTCCATGAAATACAGGAAGGCGGCATGCGCGCGGGGCTCCGCTCGCGAGGCGCCCTCGACGTGAGCGAGATCGCCTTCCAAATGGGCGGCGGGGGACATGCCAACGCATCCGGCTGCTATGTCAAAGGGAATTACGCCGCTCTTCGGGACAGGCTTGTTTCCTTTGCCGTAGAATACCTCGAAAAAAATAAGAGGGAGGCCCGATAACCTATGAACCAGGCTCTATTCAGGCGCCCCCCCTTGTTTCCGTCAATCCCGTTACAAAGGAATTGCGTTACTTTTTAAGAAACTCGAATCCCCCGGCCTTCAGGATTTCCTCTCTTTTGTTTTTGTCGAATTCCTGATGCTTCATGGCGCTGTAATCCCTTTCCACGGAATTCTTCGCTTCCTCAAAAGGCCTGATTTTCTCGGGAATCATATCGTTCACCATCAGAAGATAGACGAAATTGATATAAACAAAAGGTTCGCTGATATCTCCGGCTTTCATCTTTTCGAGTTTTCCTCCGAATCCGTTCCGGTAGGATAGGGGGACGAATCCGATGGCGCCTCCGTTTCGACTGGTCGGATCTTCGGATATCTCCCGCGCCATCTTCTCGAATTCCTCGCGGGTTTTGATTTTTTTCCTGATTTCATTGAGTTCCTGCGTCAGTTTGACGACCAGCTTGTTTTCTTCTTCCTCGGGCATCTTTTGCCCGTAATCCTTTATCTTGCGTCCTATGACGCTCAAATCGTATTTTTGAGGATCTTTATAACGGTCGAGGTTCTTGTCGTAATATTCCCGCATCTCCTCTTCTGTGGGAGGAGGCAAGTCTTCTTTCAATTTGCGCAGATACTGATCCGACAAAATCATGATTTTGCGATGCCTGAATTCGCTTTTGAATTCCTCGGATTGATCGAGTTTCTGATTTTCGGCGTACAGGGTCAGGAGCGGCAGAATGACCTTGCGCGATTCAAGGATCGCGACGATTTTGTCATCGGATGTTTCCGCTTTTTTACGTACCGGTTCCGGAACAAATTCATCATAATCCGCCAGGGTAAATTTGACCTTGTCGCCGATTTCTACAATGACGGAGTCCGGAGAATGGTCTGCCGCGTCAAACGCTCCCTTGTTTACTATGATTCCTTTTGCGTTCTCCGCGATCTTCAGGAGGAATTTTTTGCTTTCCTGGAGACGGCGTTCCCCTGTGAGAGTCGATTGGATGGTCCTTTGAATCTGGTCATAGGGGATAAAACCCTCATCGTTTTTCTCCTCGACCTTGATGATATTGTATCCATGTTTGGTTTGAACGATCTCGGAAAATTTGCCTGCCTCGGTTTTTTTAACGGCTGCGATGATTTCCGGGAGCATGGGTTTTTGATCTTTATCCGGCATAATCGGTCCGATCACATCACCCTTGTTCGCCCCGGTTTCGCTGTGTTTTTTCGCCAGAAGAGAGAAATCCGCCCCTTTTTTCAGGTCTTCATGAATGGCTTTTGTTTTTTCATAAACAGCCATTTTATCCGCATCGCTCATGGGAACAAGGATTTTCTCCCCAGGTTCCAGGGCGCGGAAGGGCTTTTCCTCGCGCTCCTCCGGCTTGACATATCGCGGGTCCTTTGTTTCGTCATCCTTCAGGATGTATTCAACCTTGCCCTTATCCTTGCATATTTTTTCCGCTATCCCCTCGAGGGTATCACCCTTTACGGCAACGTAAGGCAGGTAGGTGGAGAGGAAAATATGGCGCATCTTGAACGAAAAGGGACGACCATATTTTTCCTTCTTGTTATCCTCATAGTATTGTTTGCATTCATCTTCAGACGCCTCGGGAACTTTATCCATGACTTCTTTTTTATAGATCAGATTCGCCAGGATTCTTTGCTTGATGGACTCCATCTGATCTTTGACCTTCGGATCGTCGGCAAAACCTTCCTTTTCCGCGATTTCCGCCATTTTTTCACTGAAGAGATAGTCTTGCGCCAGGTTTTCCAATTCCTTGGGGTCCATGTTCGCAATGCGCTCTTCCCCCATTTCCTTGAAACGATACCCGCTCCGGAAGGATAAACCTTCGATAAATTCATCCATCTTGAGGATTTTTCCATCGAATTTAGCCAGCTCCATATCCTGTTTTGGCGTTGGCGTCGGTTCAACCTCGCTGTTCACAATACCGGCAAAAAGGAAAAACAGGATTGAAAAC
>JAFGFK010000011.1 GCA_016931135.1 Candidatus Sumerlaeota bacterium
ATCAATTCAGCGAAAAGGAGGCTATGGATCGCAACGCCCTATTTCGTGCCTGATGAGGGCATTATCAATGCCTTGAAGCTGGCGGCTTTACGCGGAGTGGATGTCCGGATCATTCTACCCCGGAAAAATGATCTGTGGCTTGTCCAGCTGGCGGCATATTCCTATCTGGTGGAGTTCCATAACGCAAACATCCAGTTTTTCTGGTATCGTCCGGGATTCATGCACCAAAAGGTCATGCTGATCGATGATTCAACCTCTGTAGTGGGCACTGCGAATCTGGACAACCGGTCAATGAAATTGAATTTTGAAATAACCGCCCTGGTACTGGATAAGACTTTTGCCGGGGAGATGGAAGAAATGCTGGTGAAAGATTTCGAGTCAAGCATACAGGCGCGAAGACTGGATCATGATCAAAAGGGATTCATATTCAGGATATCCGTCCGTGTGGCGAGGCTTCTTTCCCCGATATTATAGGCGCATCTATTCACTGAAGGCTGTTTATTCCACTGTTCGGACAATTTTAATATCGTTCCTGATTACGCCGAGTTACTTCTTCAGGCTGAGCAGCGCTCCGGCGCCCGGCGCGAGCCAGCCGTTTTCCCCTCCGAACGGCTTGGTTTCGCCGGTATAGGGATTCGTCATCATTACAACGCCGGGTTCCTTGAATTTCACCTGGAAGCCGGTTGACTTGTGAATGTCCTTGTTGACAACCATGACAAAGGGAGTTGCATCGGGCGCCTCGAACTCGCCCACAAGGAAGTTGCCGCCTGAAACCTCGGCAAGATGCCTGCTGGTATCCATACCCGAGCACGAATCCGGAACATCCTGGTTATGAAATACATTCACGCTCTTCAACTTCAGGTACGTGGGCGAAAGCTGGCGAATCTGAAGGTTGAGAAGCCTGAGCATATCCCATGTCGAGGTTTTGTGCAGGAACTGATCCACTGCGGCATTTCTGTAGTTGCCGATAAGCGGAGAAAAATAGGTAAAGTAACTGATCCCGCGGCAACCATACGCCAGCGAGGCATAAACCTGGAGGTAGAGTCCTCCCTGCGTAACCTCCGCATAATGAAAGTGGCTGTTTGTCAGAACAATATTCCAGAACGGGATTCCATGCTTCAGCGCAACCTTCCGTATTGCCTCCAGGTTGGTATAGAGCCCGTTGCCAACGGAACCGTCATCCATGAGGGCATAGCGGTCGTAGCTGATGTAACTGGGATTAATAGTGTTTACGAATCCTTCTACATAACCGTCCATATAGGAGGCGCCATCCCCGGGGAGGAGATTGATGTAGGGCGTGGCATCCGGATCTGCCTTGCGCACGGCATTCGCCCAGCGCGCCAGATTCGGGAACAGCCCGGGATGCGGCTCATCCTTGATGTAATAGCCATAAACGCACGAATTGTCCTTCAGATTGGCGGTCATTGCCTTGACGCGTTCTGCAATCTCAGTGTCGGATAACTTGTCATTCTCCACCATAGTGGAAACGTTCGGGTCATCCACGAAGCATTTCAGACCGGCTTTCTGAACGAGTCCCACATGCTCCGGCGCCACAAATCCCGCCATATTGAATCCGCAATCCCTGATATCCTGCATCGCCTGTTTGTTGCCGGGGGTCCATCCCCAGGGCATGAGGAGGAAATCCTCTGCAGCCAGATCAGTCACCGGGGCATCCTGGTACCGGAAACCGTGGGCATCATATTTTTCCTTTGTGGTTGGAGTTCCCGAAGCCGCCATACTTACTGAAAGTAACGCAAACGCATAGATGGTCAGTTTACACATATTCATAATGATCCTCCCTTCATTTCATCGAAATATTATGTAATCGTTCCTTGCCGTTTACAGAAGTTTTGATTGTTTCAGAATCAGTGAAGCCTGAGGCTTTCAGAATCCCCCATATTTTATCCCATGACCAGCAGGCTGGTTCCACAATGCTTGAAACCTCAATTTTCTGAGAATTCCCTCGGGCTATGACATAAGCCCGATGGACTAAAACGCCCTCGCCATCCAGTTCCCGGCATATTATGCGAGTCAAATTTGCCCCGTCTTCCAAGGTCCGCGTTTTATCCACCTCGAAAGCCGGATTTGAAATATAATACCCGGTTGCCAACTCTTTGCCATTTTTTCCAGGAGAGCCTTTGGGCGCCCCAGCCCAAAGAAGAATGCCGTTTTCATTGAGAATGCTGTGGAAGTTACAGCAGGCAGATGAAAGAATCTCTTCATTTGGCGTCCAGCTTAAAGCGTCACAAAATACGCAATCAAATTTCCATCCTTCCCATACCTTGCATAGCGATGACCAGGGCGATACCTTGTATTCCAAAGACAATCTTTCCCTCTTTGCGATCTCACATGCATGCCCCACTGCCACAGAACTGATATCACTGCCTGAAACATGAAAACCGTATTTCTGCAACAAAATGGTCTTGAGTCCAAATCCACATGTTACATCAAGGACATTATGCACCCCGCGCTCCCTGAGAACCGGCGCGATATGCTCAACATCCAGAGATGAGGGGGATCTTAGTATGTCTGCCATCGGCCATTTGTTATTGATAAACCACTCCCAATGCCAGTGAATATCCCAGGCGGTCTTGAGATCACTCTCTGAAAATTCAGTCCAATGGTTCATGTTGAGACATCCTTCTATTTTCATTTTTTGTTGAAATCAATGTGCCAAGAACACAGGCAATGCTGTAAAAGATATATCTTCTGAAATCTTAAGATGGAATCATTCGGGATATGCATTTGTTTTTTATTATTTCTCATTTAAGGCGTGTGATAATTTATCCCAATCTTGATTGCCAATACCACGGTTTTCTATGCATATGTGCGATAGCATATATATCAATCTTATCTTCTTCAATTGTAAATAATATCTTATAAGGGAATTTGGGAATATAGGCTTTGTGAATATTATCGGCTTCTATCAAAAACCAGTTGGGATTTTTTTTGATTTTTCTTATCTGCTCTATTACGGATTTCTTGAATCTTTTTCCAAGACCTTTTGATTGGTTTTCATACCAGTCAATGGCTTCCTCAAATTCTTTCGCAGCAAGTTCATGGATATTAACCTTCATCATACAGCTCTTCAAAATCAAGTAATTTTGCCCTGCCTTCTTTGACAGCTTTTATTCTTTTATGGACTTCCTTGATCCATGATCGACGAATATCATCTTCTTCATGATCGATGCTGGCTAGAACCAGCTCGGCAAAGACCACTCTTTCATTGGGCGGCATATCCAATGCCTTCTCCAAAAGCGACTTATCCATAACTTGTTTCTCCTTTATGCGACTCATAATACGGATGATAAAAGAATGAAATGTGATGTGTCAATACATGTTTAATAGGTTTAATTTCTTCCGCAATAACACAATATTATCGGATTTAACATCATGAATCGGGCGGGCGCTGTCGCGCTCGAAAAATCCAACCATCTCAAAATATCCCTGCATTTCAACGATCGTTTTGAACTCTTGTGGAAAGAACAGCTTTGCCAGCGCATTGCTTTTTATTTCACGCTTCTCAACATGGAAAACATCAGCATATCTCTCCACTTATTCTTCTGCGTGTCATATTCCCAGTCCCGAAGCAATCCTTCCCGGGAAAACCCGCTCTTCTCCGCCATACGACTCGATGCCTTGTTTTCCGGACGAATGGTGAGCTGAATTCGATTCAGTCCCAGGGAATCAAAACCGTATTTTACAGCGGCTCGCAATGCTTCGGTCATAAACCCCTTGTTCCACTGCTCCCTTGCAAGTTCATATCCTATCTCTCCAATCATATAGTTGTAGCCAAAGAACGAGAAGTAGCGTATCCCGCCAATGTAATTATTATTCTCCTTGAGGGCAATGGTCCATGCAAGCACGTATGTTTCATCGTAATAACGCTCCTTCAATATTCTCAGTTTCTCCAGGGCTTCTTCCTCGGATTTCAGGAGAGGGTGCGGGAGGAATTTCATGGCTTCCGGATCAGACCAGAGAAGATAATGAGCCTGGAAGTCTTTCTCAGGCATGGTTTCACGCAAGAGCAGCCGTTCGGTTTCAAGAACCGGGAACTCCCCCAAACGATCTTTCAAACTCATTTTTCATACTCCTTATATAGTATATGATCATGACTCATTTCATCATTATAATTGATTAAACATGGAAATCTCCCCAAAAACATTACACAATACTGTGAAATGGATATATTATTTACCTTTGATTGTTATGGAATTAACCGCCGCTATTCTTTGCAATTTGGGCATGAAGTGCTTAGTAGCGGAAGCATAAGCTTTTGTCATGGAAATTTCGGCTTGTGTTATATTTCCTGAAAGATAGTAAGAAAGAGCCGCCATGAAATGATCGTCCATTTCTTCGAAAAAATATGCAACATCCATGTAGTTATTCATTCGATCAAGCCAAGGAAGTCCATATTGGGAAATATCTTCAAATACCTCTTCTGCCAATGTTTCCGGGGAAACACCTGATGTGACATCCCACCATTTATCTTTCTTATCAGGGAGGAGTTCCCCAATCCTGGATCGTACATCGCAATGATATTCCTTAAGGGAACCCGAAATGGGAGGCTCTTCGGAAATAGCGTGTAATGGTTCGATGTATACACCAAGGTTTACAGTAAAACTGGCTTTACTTGATGTATTCCACTTTGATAGCTGAATGTTAATCACCTTTGTCCAATTCTCCGAACGAATCCAGGTATTTCCCGACTTCCTGAAGCCCATAGATTTTAAATGTTTCTGGTGTAGTGAAGACACTATGTGTTTTATAATCTCTTGCGGGGTGGTAGTTTTTCTTCTTGAAAACAATAATTTTTCTGAAATAGAAAAGACCTTCCGTATTCCGTTTCTGATAATATATATTATCGAAAATCCTTTTCTATCGTTAAAAGACATATTAATGTTATGCTTTCACTCAAATAAGGGTAATATTACCATAAGATCATTTCCCTATTTATCCTGATAGAATATTTATCACAGCCTTTCGTAAAGACTCGAGTACAGGGGGATGTAAAATACCGACTTCCGATATTATAATGGAGATATTTGCAGTAAATAGTTTCCCAGGGCGGGCAAAACTTATTCTTAGTAGAGAACCGGAAATAAAGTCCTTATCGGTGATCTTGATAGCATTTGGATCTTCATACGAGCTGCTTGTGACCTGGCATAGTATCCAATCTCCGCGTCCAGATGAGGCAAGAACAACAGCCGGACGCGATTTGCTCGCAGAAAGGTCCGAAAATGGAAAAGTAACAAGAACTACTGATCCGGCTGAAGGTGAGACCATGCTTCATCCTCCTCTGGTCGATTCCAGTCTTTTGCAAGAGATTTTTCGCTTAATAGGGCTGTCTCGGAGATTTCGTATTCATCGACAATGGTCACAATTGCCTTGCACGCATGAGGAAGAGAAACGGGTTCTTGAAGATGCACCTCTCCATTTGTTTCAACAATAGCTTTGATCGATTTTAGCATTGATTGTAACCTCCCTTGCGCTTGCAGATTTCTTCAAGCCATTCTTATCTCAAACTAATATGGTGATAATGACGAATTGTTTATTGGCAAGTCAATACCTGAATTGGGGATTCTTTAACTTGGCGCTATAAAGATTGATCCGGTGTGGGATGATACCAAGAACATCGGGTTTCAAATCAGGATTTCTATTCCTGCGCTGCTGCATCGATCTGGTTCTCCCCCCGCTTGTATATCAGCCACTCGGCAAGATGATCGTAACCGTTTTCGCGCATGATTTCGCCGAACAGGTTCGCCTTTTCCCGGATGGCCGGGACATCTGTTCCTGGAAGAAATTCCGCCTTGTTTTCTGTTCCAGGTTTCAGGGTAAGCATAATTTCGCCCCAGAGAACTTCGAGATACGCGCGGCGAACATGTCTCAGATAAACAGGATCCCTCTTCACCGCCTCGAGGGCATTATGAAAAATATCCTCCGCGCGATCCATGGCATCCTTTGTCACCCACACCCTCCAAGCCTCCCCATCACCCCAACCGGTGTACAGCTCAAGGTTATTGCGTTTGATATAGTCTGCGTACCAGTCGTGATATTCGACAATATATTTTCCGGCAGGTCCGTAGAATCCATCGCAGAAATCCCGGATTTCCCTTTTTACATCGCGGGATGGATCCCACATCATACGAGCGGTAAGCCAGGCGCGCAGGTCAATCAATCCCGAGCCTTTTCCCAGTGCGGTACCCTGAACATAGAATGCCGTTACGCCATTTTGCAAAGCCCAGGGCGCCTGCATCCCCAGCTCATATAGATTCGGAAAGGGCCAGAAGTATCCATAATTGGATCCGCCATACGTGTAAACCGAAATGTTTTTGGCAATCGCAGACCATTTTTTCACGATTTTTTCATGATCGTCGTTTTTCGGTCCGAAGTTACCGCAAATCTCAACCAGAACAGTATCCGATGCCTTCATGTTTTCCGGAGGTTCCTTGGTGTAATTATAGGCAAGGGTTTTGATGCGCACCCCTGGATATTCCTTCTTGACGCGTTCGGCGACATCGCTCACGAAACTGATCGTATTGGCGGACCATTTGTCTTTTCCCCCGTGGGCGATCCTTTCCGCCGTGCACTTTTCACAGAAACACGCTGACATTCCGCCGTCATTCTGGCTGACCCAGAAATTTTCAACCTTTCCGGAACAGTTCTTGAGATCGGAGAGAACCCTCGATGTCATGAAGTCACGCAGATCGGGATTTGTCAGGCACAATTCGTGCGGACTGCGCTTCCCGTCTTCCTTTATGGCAAACCATTCCGGGTGTTGGGCAAAGTTTGGATCAGCTGGAACAAGCGTACTATACGAATGGCAGCTGTGCATTGCCTTGATGCAGCCTCCCATTGATTCAGGGATTTCCGGGAATTGCCCGATGTTGCCGTTCACACGCGCCCTCGCAAGCCATTCCACTGTAAAACCGTTGTTCCACCACTGGCACCGGTACCAGAGTTTGGGCGTATATTCAATAAGATGGGAAGGCATAGGAGCATTGCTCAATCTGGGAATGACCGTGTAATCGGGAGAGTACCATCGTACACCGAGTGATTCCAGGTATTCATAAACAGCATAGATTGCGCCGCGCCTGCGCCCTCCGATAAAAAAGGCGTTCCCATCTTTGCAAAATATGTGATAACCATCATCGCCCATTGTTTTCAGTTGTTCATCGGATACATATTTTCTGCTGAGATCGGTTCTGCCAATACTGATGAAGGGACCATTCTCCCTGGAATACAGTTTTTCAGAAGAAAGGGATAGCTCCGCGCCGGTGATTTTCCTGATATGGTCGCGAAGTTCCTGCGCGGCGTATTTTTCCCCGCTTGTTGCATCATCTGGGATGACGATTATAGCAACAGCCTTGCCGGACTTTACCATAAAAGAGGCTGAATCCGCATTTGCCGTAAGGGCGGCAGCTGCAAGAATTACAAACGCTCCCATTACGAAGATTCCTGGATATGTCATAAGTTTTCTCCCTTAAATAAAAATCATATCACGATTTAAATATATGTATCATTTTGGAGGAACATGAATAGGCGTGATATACTGAATAATATCCTTCCTGATGAATACATCAATAAATAATCAATCTGGGAAAACCTGGATAGATCCGAATTGTATAAAATGACGATCAAATGAAAACGCCTTTTTAATAGACAGTCGATCCATAATGCATTTGCTCGTACAGTCAGTAAAACTCCATTCTTTATCGTTATATTTACAGAAAATATCCAGTGAAATTAAAATCTCATCCCGGGTAAGGAAATGAACCGCAGATAAACCATTTTTAAAAAAGGCTTCTCCCATTGAGATCGCGACTTCTATTTGTCCTCTTGCCTTTAAAAGGGAAAGAGTTTCATCAATAATATAATCCGTCGTGATCAATGTTTCGGAATTATTTTTACACCATTCCATGGCTTTCTGATGATTTGGATCCTTAGGAGCCACACATGCAAACCATGCGCTGGTATCGACAAAAATCATTATTTCTTACCCTTGCCATATAGAATCTGGTCATGATCTTCCCCGCAAAAAACATTATCTTGATTTAAAACAAAAATTTCGGAGATCTTTTTTAAAACTTCAAAAGGAGTCCTGGTTTTCTTCATTAATTCTTCAGAATACCATACCACAGTAACCTTATCTCCCTCTTCAAGATCAACTGGTTCAAGGGGCCGAAGTTGACCGTGTTCAAATACAGCTTTAAACGTAGTTTTCATTGTTTGTTACTCCCGGGAAATATTTCCTTTAAGGTTATGTAACATAGTGATATTTCTTATATTTCATATTATCGGAACTTGTCAAGACATGATATAGAATGATCTTTATCATGATGGCGTGGCTCTTGAACTTTGAATTTTATGCCATAAGTTAACCAGACCTTTTGAACCCAGAAATAAATACAAGCCAATAAGAAGTCTGACAATCAAACTTACAACATGAGAGATGGATGTTAATGTCATTTGATGCGCTGCTGCTGATTCGGGATAGGCTTTCACGAGCATGCGGCTTGAAATTATTTGAAAGATATCAGGAATTGCCGATGATAGAATCCAAACGCCCATGATAGAAAATGCCAGCGCCTGTATTTCCTTTGATGATATGGATCGAGGCTCTGATTTTATTGCAGAAGGAAATATTTTTTTGCTAAGTAAGTCGGTTTTAAACAACAAAAGATATGTTATCGAAGCAAATATTATAAAAGGGATAACGATAACAAATATTGCGCTTAGAATCCCTTCTATACTTTTTGCTTTGATTAAAGATAAAAGGTTGCCGAGAAAAATACTGCTGTAAAAAATTAATAATACCAGGCAAAATATTCCCGCCAGTTTAAGCGAGAGCGTCACTATTTCATCTCTATTCATTTTGTTACCCTCTATTCATCATATTTATTATGCGTTAAGCGTTCTACCTTACAATCTTTGTTTTGCTTTTTTCTTCAGTATTTTGAGGATCGAATATACCGCATGAACGACAATGATCGCCAGAAGGGAATAAATCATCCAGCTTGTCAGGGCGGCAAGGGGAATTTCAGCATTGGAAAATCTCCCTTTTAATTGATAAACGAGAATCACGCCCGGCATGAAGAACGCATAGCTAATCCAGCCGAGAACGCTCAACCCTGAACTGCCATCCTCAACGCCAGTATAGGCGAAAGAAAAGACGCCCCATATTGTGACAGTTACCAGGGCAATGATATACATTCTGTATGATTTCATTTGTTTATGCTTCTTAATATATGGATCATAGAAAACCATGCCATAATGTGTCAAGAAAGGAATAAAAGATTTGATTCCTTCGGGGAGCAGCATACCGGGAGTAAAGATATAGAACGTATTTTTCGTTCATGAATAATAACCAGCGTACTTCTCCATTGCATCCATCAAGGCTGCAATATTTTCCGGGGGAACACCCGGATAAAGTCCATAAACCATCATCAATCCCCCCTCTTTTCTCCCCAACTTTCCGACTTCCTCCAGAATCAGTCGATCGATCTGTTCGGGCGCGCCTCGCGGCGTGATCGTTTGCCTGTCGATATCCAGTTCGATGCATGTACGCCCGGCAAATTTATCCGCGATCCAGTCTATGCCATTCACCAGATCCTGAAGATTGAGGACATCCACTCCGCCTTCTATCAGATCATGAACAAGCGTACGAATGTCGCCATCCGAGTGCATGTGGACAATGCATCCCTGATCGCGCGCAGGCTTCATCAACCTCTGGTAAACGGGTTTTATGTACCTGCGAAAATTCTCCGGCGAGAGCATCGGTCCCTTCTGCATCCCGAGGTCCTCCGGGTAGCTCATCATATCCGGATCAAGATCCAGCCAGCGGCAAACATAACGATAGTTGAAATCTTCCACCATCTGTATGAGGATTTTGAGGTTTGGTTCTTCATCAATCATGTCAAAAATCAGGTTCTCATAACCGCGGATATCCTGAAGCCTGAGGAATGTATGGCCATGGGGAAGGCTTCCACAAACAAGTTCTCCCATTTTCTTCTGTTTATCAACAAGGTTTCGTATATCCTTCCAGTTCACAGGATATGTTCCATCGGTAGTACCGGGATCAGGGGCATTATATTCCCTGAAATTTGACCAGTTTGCCAAAGGGTGATGGCGGACTGTACCAGTAATTCCGTTGTCTGTCGTTTGCCATACGCAACCCCAGGGATCGGTATAAGGCTCATCCTTGCGCTGATTCAGATCATAATGCGGGGAGACTCGATCCTGCCTTCTGAAATTCGGAAAAAGAACAGGATGTGATGCCATTAAATCCTGAAGGGCGTTCTGATCGTAATGATGCCAGCATGATGCGTTGATGTGAAATGACATGGGGATGGATTCCGGTTTTTCGAACCGGGTTGCCCTCAAGATATTTTCCCGACTTGTCATCATAGGGCGCATTTTGACTCCGTTACCAAAACATCCTGAAATCGGGGGGGAAATCCCTATAAAAATCCAGGTGTTTTACGGAAATATTATGCAAAAAAATATATACAGCGCTTCCCATCATAACAGGTATCCTTATAATTATGATGGATTTTTATAGAGAATGACCCCATAAGTATCATCC
>JAFGFK010000144.1 GCA_016931135.1 Candidatus Sumerlaeota bacterium
ATGAATATCAGCTTATTGCGTATCGCAACTGACGTCGAGATTTTTCCCAGGGGCGCTATAACTGTGACATGGCAAAAATATTTGAAGGATCGATATTTGTATCTGAAACGATTATTGTTTGGAATAGAACCGGCGGATGAAGATATCCCCCCCGTTCAAATCACGGGAAAACTCAACCTTTTTATGGCTGAATTGGAATCCAGAATCGGAAGGGAATACGTCACGAGGGAGAAAGCCAGGGAAGAGGCTGAAAAACGTGTGAGCGAAATGATCAATCAAATGGGAGACATATCTCTCAAAATTCAAAAGGCGTTGAGTAAAAAAATATTATTCATGGTCGAAGACCTTGATAAATTCGATCTCAAGGAAACGCAGGACCTCTTTTTGGGACATTCAAAGACTTTGACGTCTCCGGATGTAAATATCGTATATACCTTCCCCGTATCCATGCGATACGCAAGTGAATTCATGCAGATACAAAAGGCTTTTGACGGAAAATTTTCCCTTCCCAATATTGCTTTGAAAAAGAGAAACGGAGATTTAAATGAGGATGGTTGGGAATGCTCCCGTGAAATTTTAAGCCGGCGCATAAGGGATAATCTGTTCGATCCTGGAGCAAAGGATCTGGCTATCAAACTTTCCGGAGGTCATGTCAAAACCCTCATTCAATTGACTCAAAGGGCGGTTTTAAGCGCAATCGTGGATAAAAATCCGACTATTTCTCAAAAACATATTCTTTCGGTCGCCTCGGGACTCAGGGATGATTATATCCCAATTCTTTCCAGTAAGGATTTAAAAATCCTGCGCGATATTCGAAATGACAAGGATAAGGACCTTTCCGAGGTGGAAGAAAACAAACTGAATCTTCTCTCCAATGGAAGCCTTCTGGAATATGGAAATACGAAAGGACCCTGGGCCGACGTCAATCCTATAGTTGAGGAAATCATTGAACGTTGATGAAATACGACCCTTTATATCTGGATATTGAAGATTCAGAAAAGATCGTGAAAACCAGGGATTTCCAGTCCTTGATTTCCCTGATCAAAATCGCCCAAAACGGTTCTTTTGTCTTTGTACTTTACAATAACAGGGAAAGCAGGAATTTCCTCCTTGGTGAAATAAACCGCCGCATAGCGGAAATTCCTTCCCATATCCTTACCATTTCTCCGGATGATCCTGATATTCGTTCCCGTGTGATGAGGCTTCCCTCTCCTCCTGTAAATGCGCCAGTAATTCTTCATGTGCTCGATATCGAATCCGCGTTTCCCGATTCAGCGAGATATCTGGATTTGCACAGGGAATATCTGGCTTCCTATCCTTATGTCATTATCATCTGGATTTATCCGGAGACGCGCGCCCTTCTGGCGAAAAAATCCCCTCATTTTTTTTCACGGCATAGCGGCGTTTTTGATCTTTGCCTCCCGCCTCATCCTCCCGAACTGCCAAGAGGAACGATCCTGCCAGATTTTATCTCCGAAAAAATATCGGGAGATGAAAGGCTTAGCCTTATCGACTTGTTGGAGGATCTGTTGATCTCAGAAAGGAATGGGAAAAATGCGCCCTCACAGGAACTTTCCTCCCTGGAAAGGGCAAAAGTCCATAAACGGCTGGGCGTTTTATACTTTTACGCAACGGATTTCAAAAAATCTCATGATCATCTTGAGAAAGCCTGTGAGATGATAAGCGATCTCCAGAATCCTCAGGAATTCGCTGAAATATTTTATATGATGGCAAGAACGCAGTTCATGCGTCACAATAACGATTCCGCTTCAGATTATATCAATAAAGCCCTGAAGCGGTTCGAACAGATGAACGATCATCGAGCAATGGGTTATTGCCTTCGGGTTCTGGGAGATATTCGGTTTTTGAAAGGAAATGTCGAAAAAGCGAAATCTGATTATGAATCCGCATTATCGCATTTCAAAGAGATAAACGATAGATTCGGGGAAGCCAACTGCCTTTTGGGTTTAGGCGATGTTTATCTTTCCTTTTCAGATTCGAAGAAATCGTATGAACTTTATTCCAAAGCCCTGGATTATTTTCATCCCGAAAAAATGACTTCCGGGGAAGCCAACGCCCTTATGGGATTGGGCGATGTTTACTTAAGCCGCTCTGGATTTGAAAGGGCGAGAGAATATTATAAAAAGGCGCTTCCCTTGTTCCAGGATATAGGCGATCTGGTAGGGGAAGTCGGTTGCAAAAGGAGGCTGTCTCAGGCGAAAATCAAGAAAAAAGTCATTCCCGATCAAACGGAAAAAATGAAAAAAGCCGCATTAATGAAAACCTTCCGGGATTTCCTTTCAGGATTGAATATATTTTTGAAGGAAGCAACCGGCTCTCCATTCCTTGAAGGATTCCCCCAAATTTTATTCAATTCCCTGAAAAATATTGGCGAAGAGGATCGCCATGAACTCGCTCGAAGTCTTGCTTCCCTTGATTTATCCGATATCAGGAAGGAAATCCGAAAATCGGGCGTTTCTGATAAAAGTATCATTGAATCTATTTCCCGAATTCTCAAATCCCTGGCTATTCATACCTCCCTTATCGATGGATTTATACCTGAATATGAAGACCTTGTTATCATGGCGAAGAGAATCGGCGCAACGCCGGATGAAATTCTCATTTCACCGAGGAATCACGAACATGAACAATTTGAAAAGAACTACCTGAAGGCGATCGAGCATGAATATGGATACCTTGAAATCCTGGGAATTCCCTTTTACGCGCAGCAATTTCCCATCGACGCCGGTTTTATCACCCTTTCCCTCAAGGGTGATATGGAACAAAACCGAACCATATCATCCTATGAACTGCTTTCCCGCTTTCCCCGTTTGATCATAACCGGACCCGCCGGATGCGGCAAAACCACGCTCCTCCAATGGGAATCCGTACGATGCTGCGAACGAGATGAAACATTAAAAGCGGGAAGCGGTTGGAATGTAGATGAATCCATACATGTTGGTCAAAAGAATCCCTGGTGCGGATTGATCCCCTTTTTTATTCGCATGAGGCGATTAGTAAATCAGAACGGCGATTCCAGGGCGTTTCCCGATTTGAATGATTGGATTACGTTATCAACGCCCCATCTGAATATAAAACCTCCTTCGGATTGGATCGTTTCTGTTCTGAAAAATGGAAGAGCCATCCTTATGCTCGATGGATTGGATGAACTCCCCCCTGATAAACGAAAAGAGTTCCACGATGTATTGCGATTTGTCATTAATAAATACCCTACAC
>JAFGFK010000145.1 GCA_016931135.1 Candidatus Sumerlaeota bacterium
GAATTTTCTCGTGATGGTGAAGCCAGAAAACGGAACGTTACAAAACGCCTTTTAATTTTTCTTCCACCCAGAGAAGGGCGCTCTCCGCAAGTTTTACGCTGTCGCGATATTCTTCCTCATCAACAGGACTGTAACTTCCGGGATATCGCAATTCAACGGCGTACTCGTTCAATATGCGGGCTTTCCGTATGTCTTCCGGGATTTCGACTTTTTCCTCTAATAGATCGAACAAGAAGGCAATATCATGAGTTTTGGGAAAGATTATATCCTCGGATATACAAAGGGCTTTAAGCGCTTTTTCCACCGCCTGTTGAGAGTCAAAGCAAAGATCTTCATAGAGAATATGGGGAGCGCCCGCGCCGATTTTGGCGCGAGCGAAATTGCTTCTGGCTCTTATAAACCATTCCTTTACTTTATCCGGATTTTTCATACACGACTTTTCCCTCTCTGGCTGCCTGATGATATATAAGATAGGGATCTTTCTTTAATCGTTCAAATTTGTCCATATCCACAACAATGACATCAACCGGGGCGCCGATGTTTCTGAAATTCAAATATATCTCTTTCGTTATTTCCCTGGGTTTGACGGCATTCTTTTTTATCACGAGAAAATCATAATCGCTTTCTATTGTATCCTTTTCCTGAGCGCGCGATCCAAATAAAATAATAACATCAGGGTCCGCAACCTCTACAATAGATTGTATCGCCTTTTCCAGGGAACTTACCATTTTTATACCCTCTCATTATTTTATATGATTTTAATCATATAGTAATACCAAAGAGAGTCAAGAATGAATATGGCTGTGCTCGATAATTGTCTTAAACCATAATTGAATATACGAAAAAAACCTCCATTACATTCGATATTTACAATTCCTTTTTCATGATGGCGAATTTTCTTGTGATGGTGAAGCCCAGGCGCCCGTAAACCCCTTCCGCAGCGCGCATTCCAGTCCATAACACCCACGCGCAATGATACCCCTTGAGCCGCATCTGGTATAATGTCTTGGCGAGTAGAACGGAACCTATTCCCTTTCCCTGGTATTCATCCGAAACGCCGAATGGTCCAAAATGATCGCCTTCATACTGGCAGAATCCGATGATCCTGCCCTTGTCAACAGCGAGGAAAATACTGTCTTCTTCGAAAAGCCCGCGGGTCAGATCGATCAGGTTGCGCCGCGAATCCTCCAGCCAGGGACCCGGCATCAATTTCCCTTGAAACCCAAGATACCCCAGGAGGTCTTCCCTCCGGTATGTTCTGATCTCGATTCCCTCAGATAAGAGTTTCTTCTCCTTCTCGAGTATTTTATCGGTAAGCGCAAATTTGGAGATCGGGGCGTCCATGGCGATCGCCTCGATGTATTCCGCAAAACCGAACTTTTCAAAAAGCCGAACGCCGTCCGCATAATTTTCCTTGTCGATTCCAGGAACGAAGTAGTTTGGCGTATAAGGGGCGATAAGGATTTTTTTTCGATCCCTTTTTTTGAACCAGTCGATAGAATCCTGAAGCAGCGCCGAACCGATGCCGCGCCTCCGGAAATCAGGATGCACGCCAAACGCAGTGATAAAGCCATCCTCATGTCTCAGCCCGACATTTTCGATCGGGCGATGCAGGATCAGGCGCAGGGCAAAACCGGCAAGCGCTCCCCCCTCCTTCGCAACAACCAGGCTGTCCGGCTCACGGTTCACATCGAGGAGAACCTTTCGTTCCAAAAGGTTCAGCGTAATTCCATCCAGGGGAAGCGCGCTTCTCCACAAATCAATAAACGCTCTTGTATTTTCAGGTTCAAAAGGTCTGATGTCAGCCATAAATCATATTCTCCTTCCTGTCAATCATTCAACTTCAAGGATTGCGATTTTCTAACCCGTATTGCCCTTTTGATGCAACTAATATCTTTTCTTGACACTTTTTCCATTCCGGAAAATGTTTCTACATAAAATTTTAGCTGTTTAAAAAACTTTATGGATTTGGCAAATATCTAAACTGTTACTTTTCCGTTCATTTTATGGAGGTGGCGATATGGAGTTCGTATCTCACATTTTAAGCACGATCGGCAATACCCCGATTGTAAGGCTTGTGGATCTTGCTGCCGGCAATGTTTACGCCAAGGCGGAATTTTTCAATCCTGGCGGAAGCGTCAAGGATCGCGTAGCGAAACATATTGTCGATTGCGCAGAGAATGCGGGACTACTCAAACCCGGTTCCATCATCGTGGAACCAACATCAGGAAACACCGGCATCGGATTCGCCCTTGTGGGAATCCGGCGGGGCTACCGCGTGATCGTCGTGATGCCCGAGGATATGAGCGACGAGCGTAAAAAGCTGATCAAGGCGCTTGGCGGCGAACTGATTGTCACTCCCAAAGAAAAAAGCATTGCCGGCTCCATTGAAAAGGCAATGGAAATCAAGGCGTCCGATCCGAATGTGTATGTTCCCCAGCAGTTTGAAAATCCCTGGAATCCGGAGACGCATTATCTGCATACCGGTCCCGAGCTCTGGGAACAAATGGAAGGTGAAATCGACGCCTTTGTGGCTGGCGTGGGAAGCGGGGGAACGATTGGCGGCGTCGGCAAATTCCTCAAGGAGAAAAATCCCAACATACGGATTGTGGCCGTGGAACCGAGCAATTCCGCCGCCCTCCTGGGGCATGAACCGGGGCTTCACCAGATACAGGGAATCGGCGACGGTTTCATCCCGCCGGTTCTGGATACCTCCCTGATCGATGACGTGATCACGGTCACGGATGAAGACGCCTTTCAAATGGCGCGCGACCTGGCGCGCGTGGAAGGGCTCCTTGTGGGAACATCATCAGGCGCCAACGCCTGGGCTTCCATTCAACTATCCCGGAAACTAGGACCCGGAAAAATTGTCGCCACCGTGCTTCCCGATCGCGTGGAACGTTATTTTTCTACCAGCCTGATTTAAGAACAAGAGATCAATGAGGTTTTCATTTTCCCCATTTCAGTTCCATCGCAGCCCTGGGTTCCAGAACTTGAAATGTAAAGGATTCCGTTATAAACAGGTTGATATTCTGAGCGTCATGGCTCGAATACCCGATGGAAAAGTCCTGCCCTACGGTCAAGACAAAATCTCCGCCCCGCGAGGAAAGCAGGATGCCGCCCTTGAGCGCCGGACTCCATGAAATCCCGCCCCCAAGAAGGTCCTGAATCCTGTTTTTCAGCGGATATCCCTTTTCATTTCCCTGCCTCAGAACCTGGAAAGGGGTTGTTCCCAGGATGAGAAGGTAAGGTCCATCGATGCCGGCTTTCTTCAACGTCATGACTCCGTTTTCCACCAAGGCAAGGTATGATCCCGGGTCTTTTTCCATAGAGATCGAGGCGTGGGGAGAACTGGGTATGATCCCTTCGACGCCTCCCTTGGCGAATCCATAATACACGGCTTTTTCCTCGAAATGCGCCGCTTTCTGAGCCGCGATTTCCAAGCCTTCGAGCTCAGGAGTTTGCAATCCCCGCGATACGGCGTCCATCTCATCGAGATTCAGACTGAAAGGAACGCGAAC
>JAFGFK010000146.1 GCA_016931135.1 Candidatus Sumerlaeota bacterium
GTCGCCATAGCCTGGAGATTGAAATAACGGTAATCGTTGTCTCCACGGATGGTACTGCTGATATCATAGTTCCCGAACACGTATTTGAAGCGGTCCTTGAAATGGAGGCTGGAGAATATGCCTTCGAAGAGATTGCGTCCGGGACCGTTTTTCCAGTCGATGAAATCGAGTCCGATTTTTTTGTCATTTTGAGTGTTGACTTCATAAACCGCGACCTCGAGGAGGACCTGGCTGGGGGGGATATCGATCTGCTTCAGAGCCCATTGCTGGAGTCCTTCACAGGCTGGTTCATCGTTGAAATACAGGGCGTTATTGGTGGTATCGAATTCAAAGAAACCTTCCCAGCTGCGATAATACTGGCTGATCCAATGGATATCCTGAACCGGGCGGAATTTCGCCTTGTAATACATGTGAAGGTTTCCGCTATCGCCCACCTTGATCCAGGGGACATCGAGGGCTTCTGCCGCCGCCTTGAGATACGGCAGCTGGAATTCAGGGCAGACCACATGGAGATAATATTCCTTGCCGACTTTATCCTGAAGGACATCGGCGTTACCGCCTTCTTTGCCAGTAATCACGCGAAAGGCGTGGCGCAATTCACGGGGATTGGCGTTTTTGAATTGAACCAGATCGGTCACGAAATCATTGACATTGACCTTCTGATCCGTGCGCAGAACCTTGACGCAACCGGAGTTGATATCGAGGTTGATCTGCTCGTCCTGTTGGACATAATTATTGACATCACTTGCAGAAGCGCTGGGGCTTTCGCTGGCGTTTTGACTTTTCACCCCGCTGCCATAGTCATGTACCACGCCGAGAAGGGCGGTGGGCATGACAAGCGCTATCAAAAGTACTGCGATAAGTACGAGTTTTCTAACTATCATGGTACTACCTCCTTTCTATAGAGCAGGATTATTTTTCCGAATCGAGGAGCCACTGATCAAATCCGGCTTTAGCTACGGGAAGGGTAATGGGAGATGCGCCAGTCGCCTTGGAAACAAGGACGTTGTCATCTTCCATGAAATTGTCCATCTCCTTGACGGAAACCGGTTTGACCACAGCCACGACCATGGTTTTATCAGTTCGGGCGCTTTCACCGCCGAACAACCATCCGAGTACGGGAATCGATCCGAGAATCGGGATTTTCTTGGTGTGGTTGACCACGCGCTCGCGGGTCATGCCACTGATCACGACTTCTTTACCCATAGGGACATTGATCCGGTCACTGAACTCGCGGGAATTGACGATGGGCATGTCTCTGTAGAGATAGCCGCTCTTGTAGCCATCCGCGAAACCGGTAACATTGTCCACTGACATATCGATGGTCAGGTCCACGTTCTGCTCGCCGATAATGGGCAGCACATCGAGATCCACCCCGACATATACCGGGCTTTTCACCATGTCGATCTCGCGATCGTAATAACCCGCCCAATCGTCCAAATCGTCATTGAGAATGCGATCCGGGGCGCTGGGATAAGTTGGGAAAGACTTGCTGAAATACAGGTATTGTTCGCTTGAATACAAGAGAGCCGGAGAGCCTGATATAGCTGCAATGTTGGCTTCGGTAATGACCTTAGCCTTGTTCTTCACAACGAGGAAGTCGAAATAGGCGGAAGGATAATCGATGTAGTATCCGCCGGTATAGGACCACTGGTTGGAGAAGAACTGACCCTGGGAAACGAAGCGTTCGCCGCCATATTCACCGCCCATAAGCAAGGCGCCGGGTCCGTTTTTCCAATCGGTGTAATCAAGGCCCAGGTTACCTGTTTCGCTGACGTTCACCTCATAGATTTTCACCTGGAGTTCCACCTGGGGGGTGGGGACGTCCAGAATCTCTTTGAGGGCTTTTTCCGCGCCATCGGAATCGGAGGGGGCGCCGTAGAGGAGCAGGGAATTGGTTTCGAAATCCGCCTGGAGGGCTTGGCCGGGTCGAGAAGACACCGGCGCAACCACCGGCAGTTCGCCGCCGTAGTTGGCAAGGACTTTCAGCATTCCGAGGTCGCCTGCGCTGCGGTGTTTGAGGCGATAGTAGATATACTTGGAACCCGGGGCGCTGGTGATGTCGGTGCGATCCAGTTCCTTAGCCAGTTTGTCGAAGTAGGGAATCTGGTGTTCGGGGCAGATCACGAGGATTTTGCCGCTTTTCTTATCCGGAGCCATAAAGGAATAGGCGCCGCCTTCTTCCACTGCCAAAGCGGTGGTAAAGAAGTTGACGACCTCGGTCGGGTTGACCTTATTGAAGTCATAGACTTTAGGTACATACTTCACTACCTGGGCTTTGTTGGTGGTACGAAGAACTTTGATGACATGTTCCGAGGCGGCGTCAGCGGCTTCCGACTGGGCGTAAGATACGCCCAAGAGGAGCGCCGCGAGTAAAAGAAGCAACATGATTCGCGTCGGACAAGGATTTTTCATCATCGTATCTCTCCTTTCTATAAGATTATCAATTTTTTTTCTCACTCTTCTGAGAATCAGAAGGTATCAGCGGATTCAAGTTAAGATTCTCACTTAACTTATCCTTTGCTTTATAGGGAACAATTGGTTCATCCTGTTCCTCCCGGGGTTTAGGAAAGGGTAAAGCCTCTTTCCGGACAGTCGCCAGGTAGGGATTGACAAAATAAGCCTTATTCAAGGGATTGCCGTTCGGATCCATCTCCTCCAGGACAAGATTAATCCACCAATCATAAAAACCCGCCTCATTAATAACCAGTTTAGCCCAAGCGTCCCGTACCGGTTTTCCGAGGCGTTTTTTGGCGATATCAATAGCGTTGTCCTTTAAGAGGATTCCCTTTTTATCCCGTTCGTAAAGGGCCTGGCCATCCACCCGAAAGTCCTGCGCCATACTGATGACATTCGGGTATCTTGTTTTCCCTTTAAGAGAGGAAAGTTGATAGCTGGCTTGAAGCGAAAAATCCCCTTTTTGCCCTGTAGCGGCGCAAAACAGGAATTTTCGTTCCAGTTTTCCATAAGGTTCCAACTCCCCTATTTCCAGGAGCGGTTCTTTTTCAGAAAATACAGGCATCACCTCCAATGGCTCTCCTGTGGCTTTGTTCAGGAGATAAAAAACCACAGAATGAGCGTCAAGATTATAAATTTGGATTTTATTCTCCGTTAGGTTTTCCAGTTTGACAGTTGTAAGTATGGATTCTTTGGGAAGAAAGGCGTTTTTTTCCAAACTTAAATCAAGGGACAATTCAATTATCTCTTCTGATCCTCTAAAAAGAGAACACCCTGTTAATAGAAGGCATAGAAGAGCGCAAATCGTCCAATTTTTCTTCAATAATAACGCCACAGACTACATCCTACTGGTACTGCTTGAACACTGATCTTTGGGGAGAGAAACCCTCTGCAAGGCGCCTCTCCACATCTGAGCTTTTGCTTCCACTCTACGAATATTAAATTTAAGTTGTTTCTTCCTTATGCCTTTCCTTATTACCAAGTCAAGTAAAAAAATGAAAAAAATGAAAAAAAATGAAGGGTTGTATTTAATGACTTGACGGGATAACCAATAAGAAATAATTCATGGTAACAGTTTAGCTCTATGAAAAACATCCCAAAATCATGAAGTCTATGCCCCCATTATCCAAAGCCAGAATGTTTTTCAAAAAGCTAAAATGTCACACGTAATAATACATGGTTGAGAGGTGAAATATGAGAATTCGGGGGACAACCGTACTGGCGATCCGGCATAAAGGCGTGGTCGCCATAGCGGGAGACGGGCAGGTTACGCTGGAATCCACGATCATGAAGACAGGGGCAAGGAAGATTCGCCGGCTTTACCAGGATAAAATCCTGTGTGGATTTGCCGGCGCAACGGCGGACGCCCTGTCTCTTTTCGAGAAACTGGAAACCAAGCTCAAGGAATTCAATGGATGTTTAGTCAGGGCGGCGGTGGAAATGGCAAAGCTGTGGCGAACCGACAAATACCTGCGCAACCTCCAGGCGCTTCTTATCGCAGCCGATAGGGAGAAAATACTGGTCATCTCCGGTACGGGGGATGTCATCGAACCGGATGATGAAATGGCAGCCATAGGATCGGGGGGCGGATACGCCCTTGCGGCAGCCAGGGCATTGAAGGCGCATTCAGACCTCGACTCCTCCTCCATAGCGCAGGAAGCCATACGGATCGCATCCGGCATCTGCATTTACACAAACGACACGATAGTCGTAGAGACCCTGTAGCAATGAAAAATGAATCCGTCTTCGTTATCACGCCTAAGGCGTGATAACTACGACGCGACGGGTCCGTCTCCCTCACAATGCCGGAGGCGTGATAACGAAGACGGATTCATTTCTCATTTCTCATTTTTCATTTCTCATTTTTCATTTTTCATTGTTTCCCTCTATTGAAGAACTCGCGCACCTCTGGAATCGGGCAGCTCAAGGCGCCCTCGAGGTTTCCCAGGTAGAGAGATCTTCCCTCATGGAGCATCAGAACGCGGTCGGCAATGGATTTAATGGAAGTCAGCTCGTGGGTAATGACCACCATGGTAACGCCCAGGAGGGACCGAAGACTCAAGATCAAACGATCCAAACCGGCAGCGGTTACCGGATCGAGTCCTGCGGAAGGTTCGTCAAAAAAAAGGAGTTTAGGATCGAGGGAAAGGGCGCGCGCCACGCCGGCTCTTTTCTTCATTCCGCCGGAAAGTTCCGACGGCATGAGATAGGCTGCATCGGCAAGCCCCACGAGGCTGAGTTTGATCATAACCAGGGATTTTATGGAATCTTCCGGAAGATCAGTTCTTTCTCTCAAGGGAAGGGCGACATTATCGAAAACAGTCAGGGAGTTAAAGAGCGCGCCTTCCTGAAAGGAAATTCCAACCCGGCGGAGTTTTCTGCTCAGGCGCTCTTCGTCCATCTGCGTAATTTCCCTTCCCCAGAATTTGACGGATCCCGAATAAGGTTCATAAAGCCGGGTAATGTTTTTCAAAAGGGTGCTTTTACCGCAGCCGCTTCTCCCGAGAACGACAAGGATTTCCTTTGGATAAACCGAAAAAGTGATACCGTCAAGAATCATGGTATCGCCATATTTCGCCACCAGGTCCTTTACCTCGAGAATTGGCCTGTTATCGGATACATCCGCCATACTGCAAACATCCCTTTCGGCTAATACCGTCAAATCAAAATGTATAATAAAATAGAGTCGCGAATAGCACATCAAAGGCAATGATGAAAAAGATGTCCATCACCACGGAGCGGGTGGTGACCAGCCCCACTCCCCTGGCGCCGCCGGTTACGCGGAGTCCGTTGTGACACCCTACAAGAACGATAACAAATGCAAATACTATGCTTTTGATCAATCCCTGGAGGATATCCCCGATAATGACGGCGGCAAAAGTTTCCTGCATCCATTGACGGGAGTCGAGTCCCAGGATGAAGACGCCGACATGAAGTCCGCCCCAAACCCCGGCGCCCATGGCAAGGATGACAAGGCACGGCATGGCAAGGAGCATAGCCAGTATTTTGGGGGCGACAATGAAATCGGCGGCATGGAATCCCATAACCTTCAGGGCGTCCAGTTCCTCCTGAACCTTCATGGTGCCGATTTCAGAGGCAATGGCGGAGCCGCTGCGCGCGGAGACGATGATGGCGGTCATCATAGGCGCCAGTTCCCGGGCGAAACCGATGCCGACGAGGTCCGCGACATAGATGCCGGCGCCGAATTTGCGCACCTGGGCTGCTGCGAGCATGGCTACGATAAATCCCAGGAGGTAATTGATCAGGGCAACGATCCAGAC
>JAFGFK010000147.1 GCA_016931135.1 Candidatus Sumerlaeota bacterium
GGAACGAACAATGAATTCGGTTTCGATTATCTCAGGGACAACATGTCCATTTTCCGGGAACATGTTGTGCAGCGGGGACATCATTATGCGATCGTGGATGAAGTGGACAGCGTTCTTATCGACGAGGCGCGCACGCCTTTGATCATTTCGGGACCCGTCGATCGCTCTACGCACCGGTACGACAAGATCAAGCCGGTGGTGGAGGCGCTGGTTCAGAAACAGAATTTTCTGATCAACAAGCTGCTTTCCGATCTGGAGGCAAGGATAAAAAACAACGAAACCGATCCGGAGATCGGGGTTCAGATTTTGCAGGCAAAAAAGGGAGCTCCCAAGAGCAAACGCCTGATGAAGTTATTGCAGGAGGCTCGTTTTGTCCGCATGATGGAGCGCACCGAGGGGGAATATATGCGGGACAAAAGGATGCCGGAGCTGGAGGCGGAACTCTATTTTGTCGTTGATGAAAAGGGGCACAATATCGACCTTACCGAGAAAGGACGACAGGCGATCTCCCCCGAAAATCCGGATATGTTTGTGCTTCTGGATGTCGTGGATGAGGTGGCGAAGGCGGAAGCCCGAACGGACCTGAGTCCTGTGGAAAAGGAGCAACAGAAGGAAGAAGCCAGGAGAAAATGCGAAATTCGCGCCGAGGAGGTCCATAACATCTCTCAACTGTTGCGGGCATACATGCTCTTTGAACAGGATGTGGAATACATCATCCAGGAAAACAAAGTGATCATAGTGGATGAGTTTACGGGGCGGCTGATGCCGGGAAGGAGATGGTCGGACGGTCTTCATCAGGCGGTTGAGGCAAAGGAAGGCGTTTCCATTGAAAAGGAAACGCAGACCCTTGCCACGATCACCCTGCAGAATTATTTCCGGCTTTATGACAAGCTCGCCGGCATGACGGGAACGGCGGAAACGGAAGCTCAGGAATTCGTTCATACGTATGGCATGGATGTGGTCGTGATACCCACGAACAGACCCATCCGGAGAATCGATACTCCGGATCGGATATTCCGAAATAAAAGGGAGAAATACAAGGCGATCGTGGCGGAGATTCAGAGGCTTCACGATCTGGGATTGCCGATACTTGTCGGAACCGTTTCCGTTGACGTATCAGAGCTTTTATCCCGCATGCTGAAAGCGGCGAAACTATCTCATAACGTCCTGAACGCCAAGAATCACGCCCGGGAGGCGGAGATCGTGCGCGACGCCGGGAAATCGGGAACAATCACCATAGCCACCAACATGGCGGGGCGCGGAACGGATATCAAACTGGGAGAGGGCGTGGTAAAGTGCAAGCGGTGCTGCATCCGGTGCGACTTGAATTGCGAGGAGACAGAGCCCTGCCGCGGGGTGAAAAGGCGCGAAGATTACGCAAACTGTCTGGAGAACTGCGAGTGCGGTTTGCAGATCATCGGCACGGAACGCCACGAGGCGCGGCGCATCGATCGGCAGCTCCGGGGGCGCGCCGGTCGCCAGGGCGATCCAGGGGCGTCTCAGTTTTTCATCAGTCTGGAAGACGATTTGATGCGACTTTTCGGTTCGGACCGCCTTGCAGGGCTCCTTGAATGGCTGGGAATGAAGGAAGGGGATGAAATCCAGCACAAAAAATTAAACAGCTACATAGAGCGCGCCCAGCAGAAGATCGAGTCGATCAACTTCGAAAGGCGAAAACACACCCTCGAATACGATGATGTCATGAACAAACAGAGAGAGTCGATATACGGGCTCCGAAGGGATATCCTGTTCCGGGATGATACGGAGGAGTTGAGAAACATCTTCCTGAATATCACGGGCGAGGCGATAGAAGTGGAGTTTCAGCAGAAATACGGAGATATAGAGAAGGACGCGAGTGAATGGGATATGAAGGGATTTCTGCAATGGATCGGATACAATGTTCCGGGCATCGATCTCACGGATATTTCCTATGACGAGACGTCGAAATTCGATCCGATCATGGAACAGATCATGGGCAAGATCAAGATGGCGTATGAACGGAGGGCGGAAGCCTTCGGCATCGAGATGATCCGGGATGTAACGCGCGGGCTGGCTCTCCGGATAATCGACACGGATTGGCAGGATCATCTCCTGGCGATTGACGAACTCCGGGAGGGAATCCATTTGCGGGCTTATGGCCAGAGGGACCCCAAGATCGAATACCAGAGGGAGGCGACGGAACTTTTCTACGAGATGACGCATAACATCCGGAAGGAAATATTCCATCATTTCTTTCATGTGCAGATTACGGTAAGGGAATCCGGGGACAGGCGGTCGATGACATATCGCAAGGAGGAAGTCGGGGCGTTCTCGCCCCATGAACGGAAGAAGGCGCAGGAATCCGCTGCGGTTGGAGAGCGGGAACGTCCGGAGGGGCCGCCGCCGAAGCAGCAGCCATTCCGTCGCCAAGGGAAGAAAATCGGACCAAACGAACCGTGCCCATGCGGAAGCGGGAAAAAATACAAGAAGTGCTGCGGAAGAAATCTCTGATCCGTCTTCGTCACGCCGATGGCGTGACTACGACGCGACATGTCCTCGCTAATTGACGCGATTTTTTCCTGTCTCGCCTTCAATCAATGTCAATTCCCCTTGTCGCTTTTTAAAGACTCGAGCATTTCATCCGAGGGGTGATTGGGAATAACCGCGACGACCTCCCCATCGTATTCGAACGCCTCCTGATCGTCTGATGTGACTTCTCCAATCACCGCGGCGTTGCAGGACGTGGATCGAATAGCCTGCATTACCTCATCAACGGAATCCGGGGCGACCTGAACCAGATACCGGGCTTGCGTTTCGCAGATCAGGATTTCCTGAGGCGTAATGCCCTTGATGGAGACCGGCGCTTTGGACAGATCGACTCTGGCGCCGAGAGTTCCATACCTTGCCGATTCGCAAACCGCGGCGCCGATGCCGGCGGCGCCCAGATCAGAACAAGCGTTGATCCTGCCGGTTCCGAAGGCGGCCAGGGCCGCCTCCATGGCAATCCTTTCCTCTTCAAACAAAGCCACTGCAGGGCGCATTTCGTTTACAATGCCGGCTCTGTAAAGGGTATCGTTGCCGTCATTCCCCGTTACGCCAATGATGATTATTTTGTCGCCGACGTTCTTTGCCGGTTTGGTGAGCGGCTTTTCCGTAACCAGTCTGCCGAATACGGACACCACGACCGCCGGTACGATATCGGAAAAAGAAGTGGAGAATCCCCCGCCGACAACAAACACGTCCATAGCGGCGCACATATCACTGAGCCCTTTGACCATGAGGTTCACCCTTTCCTGGCTGGTCATCACCTTGCATTGCCCGCATTCGCAATGTCCGGAGAATCCGCAGGGGCCAACAATGACCTTCTGATCCGTGGGGCGCGTCCCGATAAAATCGAGAAGAAAAACCGGACGTCCTCCCATGGCAACGACATCGCGCATCGCCCCTCCGGCGCCTGTAGCGGCGGCGTCATAGGGCCTGGGCACGCAGGGGGAACAATGGCTTTCCATCTTCGCCACGACAAAACCCTGCATACCCGGAACTTGAAAGACCGCAGCGTCATCGTTTTTCTCGGGTCCTATGGCTAGGGAACCTGGCCAGGTTTTATCCACCTGCCGGTTCAGCCTCTGAAACGCCTCGAAATCGATGACCTTGTTGATGTTGTGATGCAGATGAACGAACAGCGCGTGCATCAACGCTTTTTCCGTAGTATTCATATTTTCTCCTTTTGGATAAAGTAAGTTTCTGATCTATTGGATATTTTTCTTTGAAAAAAACATTATTGGACATCACTGACTTGTATGTAACTCCGTATGTCTTTGATGAAGAGAGACAGGATGTCCCCCGGCTCCATGCCGTTGTTACTGCGCCCCATATCTCTGCGTAAATCGAACATGTACCGCTCGAACAGCAGCATGCCCTCAACAGGCGGCTCATTTCCCTTGAAAGACATGAGGGCTTTGAACCCGTAGTTGATCGACTTCTCATAGATGAGCGCTTTCTTCTGCCGATATTCCTTGCAAAGCTCTGCCTTGCGTTCATAGCGTTTGGAGCAGTAAAATAAGTATAGATTCGAGATTCTTTTTCATGTCATCTTCTCATCTCTACAGAATATATATGATTTCATCAGCGGAAAAAATATTATTCAAGGAAAAAAATCGCCTTACGATGAAATTCGAGTCAAGAGTATAGGGGGTCAGTATAAACATCGGAGAAAAGTCCAGAAACGATTTTCAAGAATGTATACAGGGCTTCCCATCATAACAGATATCCTTATCATTATGATGGATTTTTATAGAGAATGCCCCCGCAGGAATCGTCCTGCGTTTCCGGAATAGAGTCAGTAGCCCATACAGGATTTTTATAGGGTTTGCCCCCCCCTTTACTCCTATTTAAAATCTCCAGACATCTTCCATATCTTCAATTTCCGGATCTTCATACCTTTCCATTGTTGCCAGCCACTCAGACATCTCATCCTTAATTGTTTGCTTCAATTCCACATAACTTTCGTTATCTATCATACCTTTTTCAAGTAAGAATCCATAAAACTTTTTTAAACTTGAAGCATTACTCTTTATAGATTCGGTGCTTGACCACATTGCTTTTTTAATAAACCAATACCCAAGAAACATACTTATGGCATGAATTCCATCCTGAGGTTCTCTTGCATCATCATACAAAAGGTATTCGTTTATATAGAAATCCACGTTATTCAAGTGTTTATCAATCGTTTTTTCAGATAATCCATCTTTCTTAAGCGCGGTTCCGAATTCCAGAAGTAATTTATTATTTGAAGACCTGATTCGTTTACAGTCTTGCTCCCATTTTTCATATTCATCCATTTTACATTCCTTTTGAAAAATTAAATAAGTTCATAAATAATCCTGGCTTGATACGTCAATTAATAATTTGAATATTTGCCACGAAAATGCGTATGTCCATTTCACGCTGAACCAAGACAAAATCACTCCATATAGAACCACGAATCGCAAAAGTCATCTACACGAATTTACCCGGGAGCGCGCCAACAGCCGGAAGATAGATTCGCGAAGACTTGTCCCGCCAGAGGCAGGATTATCCTGCAAATTCGTGGTTAAAAATAAAAAGAGAGACATGTGTTTTGCATCTGAATAACGCTTCTCCGGTCTCATTTATTATTATTAAAGGTTAAATGCGCGCATCAGGTTCTTTGTGGTCAATGCTTTTTTCACCAGGAAATCCCCAATTTCTTTTGGAAAAGTTTGAAGAGTGAAGTTTGACGTGTCACGGCGAAGTCGAAGACGAAGACGCAAGTAAGGTATTTTAAAATATAATATTCATGAAACAGGAGATGTTCTCCCACGGAGGGATTTGCGTGCGCCGCATTAAATTCATATAGATATCTGCCACAAAAAGTTAGGAAATCCCGCCTAATCTCCAAGTTCATTCAGGGATAGTTTTTTAACTAGTAAAAACGCAAAAAGGTATAAATTGGTCACAATCGCTCCTGCCTTAGATTTTTTTTGAATATTCCCATAAAGTTTCAGGGGCAATATCAATATTGCCAGGCCAAATGACGGTACCATACCCAACCGTTGCTTTCATGAATAATTCTAAAACCTTAAGCTTTATAAATGGCTTTTTGTCTAAATACGGCGTCATATCAAATAGTCGTTTCTCCTGGTTTTCGAAAGTAAGCAATAATGTATTATTCTTTTGAGGTTCAACATTGACAACATCCAATAATTTTTCCATAATTTCCTCCATAATTATTGCAGCGGGGCGATACGGAAGGGTTCTTCTCCGGAAACCGCCAATTCCCAGTCAGCCATTAGTTCATTGAGATTATCGGCATTTTCCCTCCTTATGGTTTTTAGAAATATTTCCACATCGCCATAAAAATAGTAAAAGGCTTTTCCCGGATGTGTCAAGTCCTGATTGTGTGCGATGTTATTGGTTTTTATAATGTCCTGGAAATAAAACGAATACTTTTTTCTACAAGTTTTTTTGTAGAGAATACAATGGTTTCGAAAAGGCGCAAAAAGGAAGAGATAAACCACAAGCGATCTTTGAAAAGTTTGAAGAGTGAAGTGTGAAGTTTGATGTCTCACGGCGAAGTCGAAGACGAAAGCGGAAGTAAGGTATTTCAAAAATAATATGCAAACATGCCTGTGAAGGTGGACATATTTCGAGACACAAAGACTAAGTTGCGTCTTTGCGTCTCTGCGTTTATAAAGTAATTTTTCAACGCGGAGGCGCGGAGACCCAGAGATAAAGAATAAAAAGGATAGTTTGCCCCCCCCAATCGCGTTATTAAAAAAATATTTTAATTTTGTCGGGATTACCCAAAAAGGCGGGATTTGCGTTTTTTTGCAGTTTTTATATTTCCCCCGCGCCTCCCGCGTTCCCCGTAGTTTTTATACATAGCGACCTAAATAATTACGCATAATCGTTTAAGGACATGATTTGGCTTTCTCCAATTTTCAAACTGATTTTGTACACTATCAATCAAACCATCCAATAAATTAAAATACTGATTGTGCGTACAAAGTGTTCGGGTCAATTTCCAAACACGTTCGATGACATTTAACTCCGGACTGTAGGATGGAAGAAAATCAATCTGTATTTTACTCTTATGATCTCTTAACCAAGGCTCCAATTTACATGCGTGATGCCATCGCGCATTATCAACAATTACAATCATTTTTATACCACGTCGATGATGGCGGAGAAGACAACTCGAAAATGTCCCAAAAGAATCTGCATTGAAAGATGTTCCTTTTTGAGTAACCAGCCGTCCATCCTTCTCACATACCGCCCCGAAGAATGCCACGATTTTTCGCGTAGGCGCTTGCCACACAATCGGATCCGCATCTTCCGGGGTAATCCACATGGCGCAACGCGAACCATGCTGCAAAAAATGACATTCGTCCTCAAACCAAAGATCTTTATCCTCGCAAAGAGCCAGGCGGTGAAGATTTTTTATATGCCTTCTGCTGTTCAGGGTCGCTATTGGCAATAACGCCGCGCGGCTTTCGTAGACGGAATCCCAGTTCATGAAACAACCTTTGGCATTGTCTCACTCCCAAATGCGCCTTGTATTTTTGGGCAAGATGATGGCTGAGCAGTTTGCCATCCCACAAGTTATAGTCATAACCCAAATCCCTTGGAGATCTCCGCAAATCTTCTCCCAGTTTTTGTAGCGTCCTCTTATCCAAAGCTGAAGGACGCCCTGACCGCTCTTCATCCCATAGACCGGAAAATCCCCTTTCCTCAAAGCGTTTCACCCAGAATTGTATTGTTCTCGGGCTATGACAAAAAAGGTCAGCCACTTCGTAACAACTCATTCCGGCGCATACCAATAGCACTCCATGAAGTCGATGATCATATCTCGCTTCTTCTGAACGAAGAATTTCCTGCTGAATTGACATCTTGATAACATCAACATCTGAAATTTCCAATCTGCGCATAAGCCTCTCCTTGATTAAAAGATAATTCAAGGAATAGCAGAACTGCTTTATTATGCACAAGAACATTTGACGCTATGTATAGTAAATGCAGGAACACACGAGAAAACGCTAAAGTAAATAAGAGCTTACGCCCGTAACGGAAATATAACAATATTCAATATTTGATTATCCAATTAACATAGACGTTGACTGGCCTTGTTTCGTGATCTCCACCTTTAACGATGTGATGTAAATGATCTTCAAAAAAGCCGATAGGGATTTCATTACCTTCATCAGAACATAGCCCCCAATCTCCATAAACAAGAGATATCCCATTACCGGTTCTATCGCCTTTTCTTTTGGTGGTGTATACTTGATGACTGTGTTTTCCCTTTAAATCGGTCTCAAAGGGGATTTTGGGTATATGTGTTGCAAAACCTTGAATACTCCCAATACACGGACCAAGCTTTTTACCATCCTCACTCTCTCGATCTGCACGATCAAGATCACGAGCGGCGCTATCATCTTTATTACTTACGGCGCCTCTTAAGAAACGGCCTCTAAGATCTGGTAGTACCGCTTTGGCAGGATTGCCATCAACTTGGTAAATTGAAGAGCCGATCTTCACAGGATCACGTAAGAAATCAACAAGATCTGAGTACTTGGAATTCTTCTGCTTATCGATCACCCGACCATCACAGATCAACCAGCCATCGGGATCGGATTGTCCCATATAAGCCTTCACTGATCCTGTGATCTTAAACTTGCGGAGTTCTTCCATTTCAGACTCCAGTTCATTCTTCAAACGTTGATAGTCTTTCCTAACAAATTCTTTTATACTATCGAGCGTCTCCTCGTTCTGTGGTAACGCACTGTTCCTCATACTCACAAGCAATAGGATTCCAAGTGCCGATACAAATGCAACCCTAATAAGCGACCAATCGCGAATAAACATGATATTATCCTCCTGTTTGCAAAGTGTATAGTATTTCAATTATACTATCTAATTTTTCAATGCGATCTTTAACGCAGAACCGGTCTTTTCCATGTCCGATTCGCCAAGACCATAAGTATCCGCTGCTCAAGAGCGATGCTTTTGCGTCTATCGCAGACTTCAGTGAGGAATCCAAGAATCCGGTCTTCATGTTCTTCTGTAATTCATTCCAGTATTTAATCTCTCTCTCAACTTGGTCAGGTTCTGGTTTCATTAAAAGATGAAAAGGCACATTTGAAATGCAAAATATATAGATGATCAGTCCAACGAATACAAGGGTAACTGGCAACTCTTTGTAAAGGCGGATTCTGTTTGAAGTAACTCGCTGAGCAGCGATGGCAATTAGAATGAGACAGACGATAATCGATGCTGCTTTAATTAACTTGATTATTGTGTATTCCACTATGTCTTTATACATATTTGCAAATTCGCGTTCAGCCTTATGAATAATAGCGAACATAGATGTCCTGAAACCCTTGAACACCTGATCAATTCTCTCTTTCGTCAAAGAGTTGATATCTCCAGATAGAGATTTCATATCATTCATTATCCTCTCTCTTTCTTCAGATAACTGGCTTATTGTATATTGGACGATCTCTTTGACTGAGGACTTCATTTTATCTCCTGTCAATTCAATCGTACGATTCAACTCAAGTAGTGTCGGATACAATACCCTCAAATACTCATCTGCCGCGTGTGTGATGACGCCCTTTAAGGTTTTGTCTGCATTATTGAATAAATTGTCGAAACCTGGTAGAAAAGATTCAATATCGGGAAAATTGATACTTTTGCCCTGCGGCAATTCTGCTAAAATATTATTATTAGGGAACATTTTTTCCAGCTTCTTACTTATTCGAGCGGCATTTTTGAAGCGACCCAGAAGATCGTTTGTTGGATACTGGCCAAAAGAATTGCTAGTAGAAGAAACAATTATGAAAAGAAGAAGGGAAATAACAGCATATTTTAATTCCCATATTCGAAATGCCATTAAGCGAAGCCTTTTGTATTTCATATTAGCATACTCCTCAAATTAGATTCATATATATGTTCCTAGTTGATGTTTATTCTCTTCTTGTATATTCAATAGTGAACTTGTAGATTACAGTTCCTCAATTGTAGAATACA
>JAFGFK010000148.1 GCA_016931135.1 Candidatus Sumerlaeota bacterium
ATCCGCCAGGTGGTGGCAGCCACAGGCGACGGCGCCACAGCAGCCTGGTACGCGGATAAATATATCGACGCAATGGAATGAGAAGTTTGAAGTGTGAAGTGAGAAGTTTGAAGTTTGGAATTCATATCAATAATTTTTAAAAGGAAACCTTAATCGATTTGCATATTGAATGTGAAGCCGTTATCAGCGGGATTTTGGAAGAGTTCGAAGAATTTCACTTTATCCTCTATGAATACATCCGGATTGAATCCATTCTCTTCTTTCTTTAATTTCTCAATTTTATCAGGATCATTCCATGCGAGGTGAAGGCAATAATCATCAGGACTTCTTGTTTCTATATAGGAATGGGGTATAGGGGGGATGAATTCGGAGATGCGTTTTTTTTCATAGATTGACCAGATCAGATATTCCCTTCCGAACTCGTGGCAATTATCCGCGAGCGCGAGAAGGCAACCAAGAGGATTCGATTTGAAACAGATTCGTTCTTTATCATGAGCGTGATGAAAAAAAATCGCGGATGCGGCAAGTTCGAGAATGATCTTCCTCCTTAATGTCGTCGATTTATAATCACTATGCGAATCCAGGAGAAAAAGGGCGCCCAGAACAGAATGAATATGCCTTCCACCTGAAATCGTTTCCTTGAGAATTTTTTTGTTCACGCTGCGCCTGAATATCTTCGTTGTCGTTTCATTCCGGATTTGTTCCGCATGGGAAAGGACGATCCTCGATTTTGAAACAATGGGGGGATTATCAAATATCGGATCATTCAATTTCAAAAGGAATTCCACAGGATAGAGGAGATCATGTGTGAGAGACGCAATAATCCAAGCCCTTTTTGCGATATCCTCCCAATCCATCCCGGGAAATACGCTGTCATATTTATCACGAAGATTGCCGGCGATCTTTTGCAATTCCAATTCCGGAAGCGCGCCGGAATTCATCATCCACCATCCAATAGCGCATACAGCCGCGGGATGAAGGATATGATCCCGATACAGCTTTGGCGGTTTGGATTCTTCCGCAACCTTGATTTTTGCGTGTGCAAGCCATTCATATTCGAGAAGCGCATTTAAAAATGGCTCGCGAAAATGTCGGGGCGCAACCCTTCCCATGAATTCTCTTACTCTATCTATAGTATCCTTTGCTGTGTCATAGCGTTTCTCTTCAAGATAGTATGATTGAAAAAGATTTTCATGCCTTTTACTGATTTTCTCTGTTGCAATGTCTTTTGGATCAAGATCGGGATCTTCCTTTAAACATCCCAGAAAATTTTCCAGTTGTCTACCCACCCAGCAGAAATCCATTATGTCTTTTGGGGAAGACATATATTCATCTCCCCTTGCCTTCAAAGATGAATCGACAAATATCCGTTGAAGAAAAGGAAATATCGCTTTTTCCAGGGGTAATGATCTTCGCCGCTCCACCTATATTTGCGTTTTCCAGAATTTCTAAATTTTCCCTCATCACCATATAATTCAGGGAAGCGCCGCATATTTCTTCATAGGTTCCGATTATTGCCCCAGCCCCCGAAGGAAGAATCTTTTTATTCTTATCAATAAGGTTTTTCATATCCTTCCAACAGGAGCCTGTCTTTTCATCCGCCCTGTTCACGCATAGAACCGATTTTTCCGGTTGGAACAACTCCACTCCTGTTGGGGAATGGAGGAAATTCAATTCCCGGATAAGCCCGAAAAAATGGGCGCGATTCACTGTTGTGATAAAAAGGGTATAATAGTCATTTTTTTTCTCTTTCGACAACTCCAGAACGGATTTGGCGAGATAAGCCAATCCGGGATGACAATCCAGAAATACTATATCGTATTTTTCCTTTTCCAGATCTCCGAGAAGCCGTTCAATGGATCGCCTGATAATGGATTGTCCGGGTTCTCTCCCAACAAGCGCGGTTGCCAGGTTATGGTTCTCTTGCTTTTTTTCCTTTTCAGAATTAGCGTTATTTACCCCTTCCATCCCCCCGAGATTCAATATCAGGTCGATTTGTTTACTCCCCAGTTCTTCATCACGATATGCGGTTTTCAATTCCTCGAGCGAGGGTCCTTTCGATGGATCGGAGGAGCAAAGCGCGTATTCATCGAGGTATTTCTTCGGAGGGATGATATTGAGGATATGTTCGAATCCGGAACCGATGAAATCCAGATCAATGGCGCAGACTTTTCTTCCCCTCATTGCGTGGATTTTGGAAAGCATGAGGGATAATGTGGTTTTTCCCGCTCCCCCTTTATGGGAAAGTATGGATACGACTTTCATGATTTTTCCTCCTGTTTCTGATCGATCCTCGAAATTAGTTGCTTCAAATAACCAGGCGAATATTCCTTTTCCACCTCTCGAAGAACCGGCATGATCCTATCCTGCTGCGATGGCGTCAATTGAAAGAACAACGCTGCTATAACGCTCAGGGCGGCATCACGCAGATCAAGGGGCGCATCGGATTGTTGCGCAATCAACGCCAAACCTGATAACACCTTTTCTTTTTCCTCCCGGGAGAACTTCCAGAAAAGCGCGCCAGCTGATTGCGCAGCGGCTTTTTTCACGCTTGGTTTTTCATGAGTTAATCCCTCGATGATCAATCCCCCGGATAATCCTTGCAGTTCCTCCGGAAGATCAGCATAATAACAGGAAAAGGCGTCAAGCGCGGTTTCTATGGGGTTTGATCCGGTCGCCAAGCTTGCAATATCATCAAGGCTCTTTATTTTGCCTGATTTCAAACGATGTATCTCCAGGGAGCGTTCATCGTTCCATTCCTTTGCCGCTTTCTCTCTTTGCTCCTCGGTTCCGTAAATCTGGACAAATTCGCTCATTGTAATGACGCCCTTTGCGGCGTCTCCCCATCTACGGAGGAGCGTTATCTGTCTTTCTCCAAGATGATCCGTTGCGTATTGTAGAAGGTTCGTAAAATCATAATTGGAACGCGTTTTTTCCCGGTGTTCCATAAGAAGATCGCAAAATTCCTTAAGGGCGTTGGAAGCAGCGTTTTGATCGGATCGGATACAGGATAAAACATATTTCAGGAAGAGATAATTTGTTTTTTGCGGGGGAGCGATCTTTTCAAAATCTATCTGTTTAAAGGTTTCTATCGCCTCTCCGGTTTTATTCAGCATGATCAGATATTCCGAAAGGTTCATTCTAAAATCCAATTCTTCATTATGATTTAACTTTAAACGATTCAGGGCTCTTTTCATTAAATCGGCAGCCTCGGAAAAACGTTTTTGCTTATCATAAATATCACACAGAACGCCATAATGGAAAACAATATCTGAACCTTTTGAAACAGCTTCGATCAGTTCTTTTTCACCAGATTCGATATCTCCCTTTTCCTTCAGGAAAACGCCCCAGTATCCCACGTCAACAGGAGCGCGTTCGCTTAAATCCATTGCCTTTTTACAATATATTTCCGCTTTGGATAATTGTTTCGCC
>JAFGFK010000149.1 GCA_016931135.1 Candidatus Sumerlaeota bacterium
ATACGAATCATGATACCCTCCTTGAAAAACGCATTTGCATGATTTGATAAAGAATTTGAATGAATGCCAGGAAAGATATTTTCAAGTTTTTTCAGCATTCTCAGAAAAAATCCTTTATTTTTCAAGGAGACTTTAAAGCGTTTAAATTAATTCCGAAACGCGGAGGTCGCCAAGAAGCGCGGAGGGGCGAAGAGGGTAAAAAACAGGATTTTCCTTTAAAACAGATTCCCTTGGTGATCTTTGTGGCTGGAATCTATTTCTTTTTTGAAATTTAACTGGGATGAAGGGGATAAACGGGATAAAGACGCCTTGAGGGGAAATTCCCTGTTTTTCCCCGCTTTATTATCATAGTATAACGTTGCCATATAAAAAGATAACGTCATCCCGCATTCCCGGAATGGAGTCAAGACGCGCCTCAAAGTTTGGGGGAAGGACTTTTCGATATTGACAATCGGTTCTTTTTGGGGAAGTCATTGGTTTTATTATTTTCGCTATTGAAACGTAATTGGAATGAGCTTTATTGTGAACATGGATTATGTTTTTCATGGATAAACTTTTTTGAACGATATCGGAGGAAGACATGGCTGATATGAACGAGAACCAGATTCGCGGGGTGGTGGAACAGGTTTTGAAAAAGATGATGAGCGGAGAGGTGAAACTTGCCCCGGGAGCAGCGCAAAGCGTTGCGCCCCCCCCTCCGCCCGCCCCCAAACCAGCGCAAACATCCTTCAAGGGAAGAGGCGTCTTCGATACGGTGGATCAGGCGGTCAACGCTTCCCTCGAGGCGTTTCGCGTTTTAAACAGCATGAGCCTCGAACAGCGGGGCGCCGTCATCGCAGGGATTCGGAAATGGGGCGTCGCCAACGCCCGGGACATCGCTGAACGCACCTTTCAGGAAACCGGCATGGGGCGCATCGAGGATAAGCTCAACAAGATGTTTTCCTCTTCGGAGAGAACGCCGGGAATCGAAGACCTCAAGATTGAAGCCTGGAGCGGGGATTATGGTTTGACCACCGAGGAAATGGGTCCTTATGGGGTGATCGCTGCGGTAACGCCATCCACGCATCCGGTTCCGACGCTTGTCAATAACGCTATTTCCATGATCGCAGCGGGAAATACGATTGTATTCGCCCCCCATCCTGCGGCAAAAAATGTATTCCTCCATGCCCTGGATGGAATCAATGACGCGATCGCGAAGGCGGGGGGACCGGATAACCTCCTGACGACAACGGTCGAGCCTTCCATTGAAAATGCGCAGCGACTTTTCTATCATGCGGAAACAAAACTGCTGGTTGTCACGGGGGGGCCGGGCGTGGTCAATGCGGCGATGAAGGTTCCCAAAAAGGTGATTGCTGCGGGTCCGGGCAATCCGCCTGTCGTAATAGATGAAACAGCGGATATCAAACAGGCGGTTGCGGATATCATAGAAGGCGGGGGATTCGACAACAACATACTTTGTACAGCGGAAAAGGAAATTTTCGTCGTCAACTCAGTATTCGATCTATTCATGCGGGAGATGTCCCTTGCGGGCATGGTTTTACTTGAGAAAAACCAGATCGAGACTTTGGCAAAAGCCGCTTTCCTCCCGGGAAAAGGGGGAGGCGAGCCGCTGTTGAACCGCGAACTGGTAGGGCGCAACGCCAGCGCGCTTGCGGAAAGGGTCGGGATCAGGATTTCTGACGATATTCGCCTTCTTTACGGTGAAACGGAGGCGAACCACATCTTCGTGATGGAGGAGCAGATGATGCCTTTTATCCCGATCGTACGCGTTCCGGATGCGAAAAGGGCTATCGATCTTGCCATCGCCGCGGAAGGGCAAAGGTATCACACCTCCATGATTCATTCGCGCAACATAGCCAACATGCACGAGATGGCGCGGCGGGTGAATACAACTATATTCATCAAGAATGGTTCATGCCTTGCAGGATTGGGCGTGGGCGGCGAGGGAACGCTTTCCTTTACCATTGCCACGCCTACGGGAGAAGGGGTGACAACCGCGCGAACCTTTACGCGGCGCCGGCGCTGCGCATTGAAGAGATATTTTCATATTGTTTGAACCATATTCGCTGAAACGTACGGAGGAAGAATCTTGAATCTGGATCCCCAATACATCAGAAAAATCGTGGAGCAGGTTGTATCGGAACTGGCGCAAAAGGAAGAGGGCGCCGGAGTAAATCCCGATGTGGCGAAAGGGTACATCCCCATCGGGATATCGGCGCGGCACGCGCATCTTTCGGCGGAACACCTGGAGACTCTCTTTGGAAAGGGACATCAATTGACGCCGTACCGCGATCTTCTGCAAAAAAACGAATACGCCTCCCAGGAAACGGTAACCCTGGTGGGACCGCGGATGCGTTCCCTGGAAAAGGTGCGAATCCTGGGTCCTGTTCGCGGGAACACCCAGGTGGAGGTTTCGCTCACGGATGCGATCCAGCTGGGAATCAGGCCTCCGGTACGCCCTTCGGGCAATCATGAAGGAACGCCGGGAATTTTGATAGTGGGTCCTTTGGGATTTGTGGAACTCAAGCAGGGCGTGATCCGGGCGAACCGGCATATTCATATTTCCTGCGACGACGCAAAGGCGTTGGGCTTGAAAGACAATGACCGTGTTCTTGTGAAGGTGGAGGCGGATCGCCCCCTTGTCTATTACGATGTTCAAATCAGAGTGAAGGAATCCTTTGTGGCGCAGATGCACCTTGATACGGATGACGCCAATGCAGCGGGGGTTTCCGATGGGGACAAGGTGAAGATCATCCTGAGCGAATCCGAATGCCGCATCTGCGATATACGCAGATAAATGAAAAATGTAAAATATACAATTAGAAATTTGAAATTAATCCGTCTTCATTATCACGCCTTAGGCGTGATAACTACGACGCGACAAGAAATGGCTGGATCAACATGAGCGAAGAGAAAACCATTTTGATCGTGAATCCGGGAAGCACGTCATTGAAATTCAAGTTGTACAAATTTCCGGAGAAAAGCCTTTTGGCAAGCGGGAAACTTGAACGCATCGGTTGCGAGAAAAGCGAGTACCAGTTCAAGATACTGGGAAGAAACAGAAAAGGCGCGGAATCCATACCGGATTACATCACGGGAGTGGATTTCATACTGGATGCCCTGATCGGGCAGGAATCCGCGTTGCGGAGCCTGGAAGACCTTTCCGCCGCAGGATTCAAGGCGGTTCACGCGGGGCTCAAGAGCCTGGGACCCGGCGCGGTTTATCTGACGGAGGAAATTCTCAATGAGATGACGCGGTTTTTAACCGTTGCGCCGGTTCATAACGGGGCGTACCTGGACGCCATCAACTGTTTCCGCAAGATTGCGCCCGGGTTGCCTCTGGCCGCTCTCTTTGAACCGGCATTTCACAACACCATAACAGAGGAAAAATATACATGCGGACTGCCTTTCGAATGGCGGGAGAAATACGGGATCAGACGGTACGGTTTTCACGGGGCGTCGCACCGTTATATCAGCGAGCGGGCGCCGGAGGTGATGGATTGGAGCATGGAGCGGAGAAAAAGCGCCCGGCTCGTTTCCTGCCACCTGGGGGGTTCATCATCCCTGTGCGCGATCCGGGATGGCAAATCCGTTG
>JAFGFK010000150.1 GCA_016931135.1 Candidatus Sumerlaeota bacterium
AAATTACTACCCCCCCCAGGCAACCATACTCTATGATAGAACAGGAAAAAACCAGATCGCCTCGTTTGCGCAGCAGAATCGCATCGTTGCCTCCCTGGATCAGATGCCTTCCCAGCTTATCAACGCCTTCATCGCCGTGGAGGATAAACGCTTCTACCGGCATTTCGGCGTTGACATCATCCGCAACGTCAAGGCGATCCTCGTCAATATCCGGCGCGGCAGGGCTGCCCAGGGCGCCAGTACCATCACCCAGCAACTCCCCCGCAATCTCCTCAGCGCCATATCCCGAAGAAAAATTCTCTCGAGAAAAATCAAGGAAACCCTGCTCGCCCTCCAGATCGAACGGCGTTATTCCAAAAATCAGATACTTGAATTTTATCTGAACCAGATTTATCTCGGTAACGGGGCTTACGGCGTCCAATCCGCTTCCCGCGCCTTTTTCAACAAGGACTTGAATGAACTCAACCTCTCTGAATGCGCCGTTCTCGCGGGCATTCCGCAACTCCCGGCGCGCTTCAGCCCCCTCAACAATATCGAAGCCTCGACAAAACGGCGCAATATCGCGCTCTTTCTCATGTATCATCAGGGAATGATCAGCAGCGCCGAATATGTGGATTCAACGACTACGCCCATCATCACATCTCCCCCTCCTCCCGCTATCAACAAGGCGCCTTATTTCGTCGAACACGTAAGGCGTTCCCTGATCGAAACAGGCGAATTCGATAATGAAAATCTGTATCGGGATGGTTATGTGATAGATACTACCCTGGATCAGGATATTCAGAATATCGTGGATGAAGAACTGAGAAAAGGCTTGAGGGATATCGAACTCCTGAGGCGGAAGAACCTGGAGACGCATCTCCTTCCCAGGGAACGGAATGATGGGAGAAATTCACCTCCTGAAGCGGGAAAAAAAAGGCTGGCAAAGGTGACGCGCATCTTCACCGATACCATGAATGTGGAGCTGGCTGGCTATTACGGCGCCATCGATCTTCCCGATCACATCCCTTATTATGCGCCTGAAGAGATTCTGAAACCGGGGGGATGGGTGGAGGTTGTTCCCACCCGGGTCTTTCCGGATACTCGGACATTTTTCGCGGAGCTCGCCGACAAGAAACCTCTTCAGGCTGCTGCGGTCATCCTCGATGCTCATACTGGTGAGATTTTAGCCCTTACCGGAGGCGAGAATTTCTATGACATGAATAACAGCGGACAATGGAACCGCGCCACACAGGGGCCTGGAAGGCAACCGGGTTCCGCGGTCAAGCCTCTCTTTTTCTCCGCCGCTCTCGAGTCCCCTTATACCCTTGCCAGCATGTTCAATGATAAAAGGATCGTGTTTCGGGATGGCTATTCCCCCAGAAATTTCGAGAATATCCACTTCGGAATGACCACCCTTCAGGAAGCCCTCGAACATTCCCGGAACGTGGTGGCTGTGCTGCTCTATACAAGCATGAATGCTCGGAAAACATTGTCCCTTGTGAGTCAATTCGACATCCTGGGTAAAGACCCGGAATGGAAACTCTCCCTCGATCCCACCGTATGCCTCGGTTCGATTTCCGCCACCCCTCTCTCCATCGCAGCAGCATACATTCCCTTTGCCAATAAGGGAATCGGAATTCGTCCTTGTGCGGTCAAAAGGGTGATTGGCCCTGATCAAAAACCCGCGCTTTCCCTGAAGAAATATGAACGTGAGGTTATTTCTCCGGAAACGGCGGCTATGATGACGTACGCCCTGGAGGGATCCGTCAAACGGGGTACGGTGAAAACCGCAATCGGCGATTTTCTGAAAGAAGGGAAATATCCCCGCCTGGCAGGAAAAACAGGCACCACAAACGATTGTATTGACGCCTGGTTTGTCGGATATACCCCTGATCTCGTGATTTGCGTATGGGTGGGATTCGATCAGATTCAATCCCTGGGGGAAAAAATGACCGGTTCACGGGTCGCCGCTCCTATCTGGAGGGATATAGTTCGAGGGATTTATCTTCTCGATCGCCCTTGGAACATGGATTTCGCCTTTGAGGGGGACCTTGTCTTCCAAGATGTATGCGGTAAATCCGGGCTTCTTGCCGGCGCCGCCTGCCACCGTGATCCCGACGCCCTTGTCTATGAACGCATGCCTTTTAAAAGGGGAACGGAACCCTCCGATCCCTGTTCCTATCACAGATGAAAAACATTCATTTGAAATTTTTCATTTTTCATTTTCTATCTGATGCAGAATTTCATCGATCCGGTTCGCTTGTTTGAAGGACGCGTCATAATGGAATTTCAATGCAGGAAGATACCTTAAAACGATCCGTTCTCCAAGAAGACGGCGAATGAATCCCGTTGCTGATTTCAAAGCCTCCATGATTTCCCTGATATGCTCCTGGGTTTCATCGAACGTGGTGACATAGATATCGGCGTTGCGAAGGTCCTTGGCGACATGAATGCTGGAAACAGTGACGAAATCCAGGCGGGGATCTTTCACATCCCGCTGAATGATAAGCGCCACCTGTTCCTTCACCAGTTCCTCTACCCGTTTGATTCTGGAAGGTATCATGTTACTACCCTCATTGATAGAATGAATGCGTCTCAATATAATTATATGACAATCCGGCGGAATTCTTCGTTTCATCAGAAAAAAAACGCGATATAACCATGAATTGCATTCTATATGAAACAAGAAAATTCACTTCGTCAATCTATTTATCTGATATTTGATGGTTGACTCCCCGGATAAAACCATATATGCACATTGATTACTTTCAGTTGAAGGAGATTCAGGCTTTGTTTCACTTTGAGAGTCGTACGGTTATATTCCTCGTAATTCTTTCGATATTGTTTTGCGTCGCAGAAGGCGTCAGCGCGCTGGGAACCGCCCCGGACGCCCCTTCCACCGATACGGCGGCGCAGGGGCTCCGTTTCCTCAAAAAACTGGAAGCGAAATACAAGGATACCCTCACCTTTTACGGGGAATTCCATCAGAAAAAAATTTCGACGCTGTTTCTCGAGGAGATCGATTCCCGGGGGCAGTTCTGGTATCAGAAACCCGGAAGATTCCGCTGCGAATACCTTCCCCCCAATCAACAGGTTAATCTGATCCTCGATGAAGTCGCCTATATTTACATCCCGGAAATCAAGCAGGTGGAGATTTATCGCTTCAAGCCACAGGACAGTCCCGTGAAAAAACTCAACCAGATGCTCCTCGGATTCGGGGTTTCCGTGAAAGATGTACTGGAGGTTTATGATGTCAACGCCGCGCCGGAGGAGGAAAACGACTCTACGTTTGTTCTTCAATTCAATATGAAGAAAAAGGAGGAAGGATTGAACTTCGACAAAATCAAAATATGGGTGGATAAGGAAAAACTGCAACCCCTCCGGCTTGTCTTTATCGAACCGGAACCGAACAAGGATGAAACCCGGATCGAGATCAAGAACCTCGAGTTCAATAAGAAGCTGAAAGCGCAGGTCTTCAAGCCTGATTTCCCCAGGGACGCCGAGGTGATAGAACAGAATTGATCAAGCTGCGCACATACAGGGAAAAATCAAATCTTGGTTCCCTCTTACGGGCGACCCGCGCCGGTTGTCTTTTTTGCGCCCCGCTCCTTCTTATTGCCCTCGCGGGATGCCAGATCTCCTCCCGCGTTCGCACGCTTCCCGAAGAGATCGAGTCGGTTCATGTGCCGATGTATATCAATGTAACCTATAAACCGGGTATCGAGGAACTTGCCACCCGCAGCACGGTGGAGGCTTTTCTCGCGGATGGACGCCTGGAAGCGGTCTCCCCTGAATTGGCGGATGTCATTGTACAGGGAGTTATCATGGACTTTACCGATAGCGTCAGCAGCGCGGAATCCGACGACTTTCCCATGATGAATACCATATCCGCGCATGTGAGCGTCAAACTATTTTCCCCGGATGACCGGCTTGAACCCCTTCATGTTTTCAAACCTTTTGTCATCAACCGTTCCTATGTCAGCGACAAACGCCGCTCGACGCTTGTCGTTCCCGAGGACGCCCTGGAAGGGCTGATGGACGCCGTGGGGGAGAAGGTCGTTCTGGAGGTTTTGACCGGGGGATTCAGGGAAATCGGGAAACCCTGAGACTGTTTTAATTTCTCATGAAAAGGATATTGACCTTGTTTGCCAAATTGAAACGTTACCATATTCTAATTCTCTCCTTCCTGGTTTTTATCGTCACGCTCGTTTTGATTCTCCTGGAACTGGATCGGCAGAATTACCAGATCAGGAAAAAGGAAATCATCGTCAATTACTGGGATGAATTTTTTCCCCTGGATCAGGAGGGATTGACGCTCCGCTCCCGCCTTGTATTGCAGGCGACCAGTTTCGAGGAAAGGGAAAAGGCGAAAAGCGCCCTCCTGAAAACCATCCGGGAAATTCTCGAATCAGAAAGCAGTATTTACAAAATTGCCCTGGAAGACCCCAATTACCAGATTCTCCTCCAGGAGGAAGTGAATAAATTCCGACGGTACAACCGATTCTCCAATTCCCTTTTTCTGAAAAATTTCAAGGG
>JAFGFK010000151.1 GCA_016931135.1 Candidatus Sumerlaeota bacterium
GTTTTAAAAGGGGATCGAGATACAGGTTGATGATTCCATACTGGTTATTGAATATCCATTGCCACAAGATGCCCAGGGGAATCAGGGGAACAAGAGAGGGGATAAAATACACGGTTCGGAAAAAACCCTGGAACCGGATTTTCTCGTGGAGCAAGATAGCGATGAAAAGCGATAAAACAAGGCTCAGGGGAAGGGCGAGCGTAGTATAGACAAGGGTGTTCCAGATGGATTTGTGGAACAAATCGTCCTGAAAGAGTTCAGCGTAATTTCTGAATCCAACCGGCACGGGAGGCAGGAGAACGCTGAAATCCGTAAAGCTGTAATAAAGACTCGCCCCCACCGGATAGACGACAAAAAGCAGTATGCCCAGAATCCAGGGAGAGGTGAAGATCAGTCCCCTTTTTATGTTTCTCCATTCATTTCTGGTAAGGATCATGAGTTCTTATTACTCCGGGAAAAATTTCGCCGTTTTTTACCCCCTAGTACTTTATCTTGTCCCATTTTCATTTTTAAATTTTCGTTTTTTATTTCTCATTTTAAATTGTTTTGCTTCTTTTCTGCATTCTTAGCTTTTCATCTTTCCAGGCGCGATCGATTCTTTTCTGAACGGCTTTGAGCGCCTGTTCAGGCGTTTGTTCCAGGAGCCAGACCCGGGAAAAGGCGGCGTTCAGTTCATCCCTTATTTCCTGAAACACGGGTATCATAGGCTGGGCGCTGATATTGTGACTTTTCGCCAGGTTGTAGAAAAGCCTGATATAAGGATGAGGGTGATTTTCCCAGAACTCGGCGGACACCTTTTTCAAGGGAGAGAATTTTCTCTGCCCCATGCACAGGAATTCCATATTCTCCTGTTCCTGAACAAAACGTATGAATTCGAACGCCTCCTTCGGATGGCGGGCGTCTCTGGGAATAACCAGATCATCGCAATCGGCAAGAGAGCAGTTATATTTCTCTCCCATGGGGCTCGGGAACGGCGCAGCTCCCCATTCCAGGCTGGGATTATACTTGTCGATGAAATTATACATCCATACGCCCTGCAGCTCCATTGCCACCTGTTCCGTGAGGAAAGGATTCTGAGCTGAGGCGAAATTGCCAAATCCGCTTTGAAAGGTCTGCAGTTTTTCAACGCCATACCGGCGGGGGTAATTCTGTATCCACAGGAAGGCTTCGATGTTTCCGGGATCATTTATGGTGAGTCTGTCCATGCCATCCCAGAGCCGCCCCCCGAACCAGAATCCCCATGCCCAGTGATACCATCCCGGATGACTGGGCGAGAAACCGATCACTTTGATTTCCCCATCCTGATCATACTGCGTGAGTTTTTGCGCCATTTCATCGAGTTCTTCGAGCGTCTGGGGCGGCTTTTCGGGATCAAGTCCCGCCTCGCGGAAAAGGCGTTTGTTATAATGCAGGGCAAGGGTGACGGGCGTAGTGGGGAGGGCGTATAACTTGTCATTGTAACATCCCAGATTCCAGAATATCGGGATATAATCCTCTTTTTTGATTCCATGAATTCTGGCAAGATCATCGAGGGGAAGAAGGGCGCCCTTTGCTGCGAAATTGGGAATCATAAAAGCCTGGAGTCCGGCGACATCGGGAGGATTCTTCCCGGCAACGGAAACCAGAAAACGCTGGTCAATCCTGCTGATGGTCTGTTTTTCCACAAAGATGCGGTCCTGGGAACTGTTGAATTGATCCACCAATGCTTGCATGGCTTCCCCCTCGAATCCCGTCCATTTCTCCCAGTACTCGATCCGGATGCGCCCGTGGTATGTTTCCCTCTGGTAACTCCCGGGGAAAAAATCAAGGATCAGGCAGGGAAGAAGCGCCTTGACAAAGACTACGATCAACGCAAGGATTCCAGCTATAACGCAGGGGTAGTATATAACGGGTCGTTTAATCATGGAAAGAATCCCGATTTATCCGAATCCAGTAAACTAAAAAGAATTTTACGATAAGCGCGATATCCTGTTCAAGCCCAAATTCCAAAAATTGAATCAAAAATAATATACAAAAGTCAACGATGTTTATTTGTCGATCAATTCTGGAATCGGGATCAATCCCTATAAAAATCCAGGTATTTTACGGAAATATTATGCTCAATAATATATCCAGCGCTTACCATCATAACGGATATCCTGATCATTATGATGGATTTTTATAGAGAACGATCCCACATGAGTCAGGATGCGCATACAGGATTTTTACAGGATTTGCCCCCCCTTTTCTCCTTAACTTAGCGCCATTCGGGATTACCCCCCGATTTCAGCCCCAAGTTAATCATTTCATCTTGATTTTACATTGTAAAATTGTTTAATATACATTCTATTTTAAAACGGGAGGTATAGCCATGGAAAGAAAAGGCGTAATCACTTTCAAGAACAGTCCCCTCACCCTTACGGGTGATCTGGTGAACATCGGGGATGTCGCGCCGGATTTCGTGGTTGTCAACCAGGAGTTGAAGCCCGTTCGCCTTTCCGATTTCAAAAACGAACTCGTTATCATCAGCTCGGTTCCTTCCCTCGATACGCCGGTTTGTGAAATGCAGACAAAACGCTTCAACAGGGAGGCGTCTCTCATAAAGGCGCGCATACTCACCATAAGCATGGACCTCCCTTTTGCCCAAAAACGTTTCTGCGGCGCCAATGAGATCGAGAATCTCATGGTTCTTTCGGATTACCGGGAACGGGATTTCGGAAAGAAGTACGGACTTTTGATCCAGGAACTCCAGCTTCTGACGCGAGCGGTTCTTATGATCGATCCATCCGGAAGGATCGCTTATATGCAGATAGTCAAAGAGGTTACTCACGAACCGGATTATGACGACGTCCTGGCAAAAGTCAGAACTCTGATTTCTTAGAAAAGGTTATATCATGTGCGGACGATTCGCTCAGACAAAAGAACTGACCATTCTGATCAGCCGGTTCAACTTCATCATTGAAGACCTTGAAATCCGGAAGCGATACAATATTGCGCCCGGGCAGGACGTTGCCGTCATTGTGAAGGAGGGGGGGGTAAGAAAGTTGAAAATGATGCGGTGGGGTCTGGCTTCCTTCCCGTCTAGGGAGAAACCCAAAGGGGGAGCCCGCATCAACGCGCGGGGGGAAACCCTGGCGGCAAAATCCGGTTTGCTTCAATCTTTCAAAGCCAAACGTTGCCTGGTTCCGGCGGATGGGTATTATGAATGGAAGAAACCTCCGGGAACAAAGGAAAAAATTCCTTACTTTTTTTCACTCAAAAACGGGGAACTCTTCGCGTTTGCGGGAATATGGGATGCGTGGCGGAAACCCGAAGGCAACGCCCTTTACTCTTTCTCCATCGTCACCACAACGGCCAACTCCCTTGCCTTTCCCATTCATGACCGGATGCCGGCGATTCTTGAAAAAGAGGAGGAGAGTGCGTGGCTCGATCCGGAGTTTGGGGATATGAACAAACTCTCAGAACTTATAAAACCGTATCCTGCGGAAGAAATGGAAACCTATGAGGTTTCGCCGTTTGTCAATTCGTCCAAAAACGATTCTCCGGAATGCCTCCGGAAATTTTCAGCCCCGCGGCAGGAACTTCTCTTTTAATTTTTTTCTATTTATTCCGTTCCTGGTTTGAACTCCACGAGCGTCCATTTCTTCACTTTTGTCCGGTCTATTGTTTCCGGCGCATTGCTTGATCCATCCCGACTGACTTTGATTATCTGTTCTCTCTCCGTAAACGTCTTTTTAAGCGCCACGGTGGAATCCTGGATATTGCTGATCCAGTAGTCGATCTTGGCGTCCCTGATGGTTGTAATCTGATATCCATCCTGTTCCTCCACGCTGACCTCCGGCTTGGGAGAGACCAGGCGGACATGATAACAGTCGAACGATCCGGGGATGATGGATACCGCTTCCGGAGGCAACTCGAACTCCTTCATATCAGGAAAGGGGTTCTCCCTGAGCCGAACCAGAGTCGTGGTGATATCATCTCCCACGATAAGGGTGAAGAGGGCGTTTCCATATCCTTTCCGCTGAGGGGGGATGTATTCGCTGTATATGATTCTGATCTCGATGGGGCTGGGCTCGCGTTCGCCGGAGACCGGCTCGATCGTTTCGATCAAATGAAACAAAGCGGAGGCTTTGGGTCTGTCGAATCCCGCCACCAGCACGGGCGCATATCTCGAGAATTTATCGGACGCCTTGCCCTTTTGGAGGGCGACCTCTTCCAGAAAGGTTTCCGCTTTGACAGATTCTTCTTCGGGTTGTTTTCCGATGTTACCGATCACCACTTTCTTTTTGTCCGGATCAGGTTGGGAGGTTGTTCTCTGTCCCTGATGTAATCCCTTCATGAGTTCGGAAACGGTCAGGGCGCCGGTTTTAATCTCATGAGGTTTACCCTTTTTCCCTTCCAGTTCAGTAACCATGGAGGTTCGTTTTGATCCATGTTTGGTTTCCAGGAGTTCCCGGATAGCTTCTCCTGCGGGATTCAACTTTTTATAAAGCCCCCCTGCGGGGATTCTATCGCAATATATTTCTACCGATCCATCGGGATATTGGAGTTTTTGACTGGGATACACCGATCCCGCTATGGTTTCCCGGGATTCTGAGAACATGATTCCCTTATCGTTCAATTCCGCAGTTTTATAATAACGATTCATATCCTTGAGTGAAAAGGACTCCCGTTTTTCCTCGATAAGCCGTTCCTTCACGTATTTGCGCGTCTGAAAATCATATTTATCGAGTTTGATTTCCAGAATCTTGATTTCGAGGATTTCCGGTTCCTCTCCGGATTCCGGCTTCAGTTTATAAATAACGATATCCTCAGGGCTGGAGTTTCTCCAGGATTCATATTGCATATTAATCACAGGCGTTTCTTTTACCGCAGCGTCCTGGGAATAGAGGGACATCGTTCCGAAGAGAAACAGAAGGATAGCCCCGCATCGCAGTAAAGGTTGTCTATTCACTTTCATAAAAAGCCTCCCGGTTAAAAGGAATATAAGATCCTTTCCCTCTTTCTAATAAATTTGACTTATATTTCTAACAAAAGATGTCTGACAGGTCAAGGAATTAGCGGTTTGGGGGTTCCTTATTTGCCGGATTCCCGCTGTTTATGATTTCCATGACAATCGGAAGCGCCTTGAAATTCTTTCCCTTTTTTACGGTTATCGCGAAACAGATTCCCAATCCGAGGAAGGCGAACAGGGATATGAACAGGGGATTGTCCTTCATGTGGAAGAGATGCGACAACAAGTTTCCGGCTATGGCGCCCAGAAGAAATCCGGCAAAGGGGAGCCCATAAGCCAGGAGATAAGCGGAGAGGGCAATTTTAGTCCCGATTTCCAGGCGGACGGCGTCTCCCGGGCAAGCCCCCACCGGATTCATCGCCTCGACTTCGCAGATATCCGCATCTTTGATAACAAAGAGACGCCCGACGAAACACGCCCCGCAATTTTTGTCGCAACCTTTTTTAAACCGGACGATTGCCCGGTTTTCTTTCACATCCAAAACTGTGCCGATCAATTCCATTGGGATAGCCCCGAATTCCCTATTCCTCTTCCAGGGCTGCCTGGAGCTTGGCAAGTATCTTATCCAGTCTTTTGTTGACTTCGCTGGACATGGTTTTTGAGACCGGGGCGCTGTTTTTGATCATAAAGAGTTCATAGGCGTATTGAAAAGCCGCCATCAATGCCAGGCGGTGAATGGGCACGGTTCCCTTGCGGGAGAGTTGCTTCAGAAATTCATTCACTTCAGATGAAACCTGCTGCAGATCCTTTTCTTCTTCCGGTTCTGCCCGGAGGGTGAACGTCTGTCCGTATATCTCAATTGTTGTCTGGATTGATTTGCTCATTTTCCAGTTCTCCAATCTCCGCTTCAAGGGCGTCTATGCGTTTTAAAATGTCTCGCAACTTACCCATCGTTTCTTCTTCCAGTGCGGTTTTGTTTTCAAGTTCTTTTTCCAGGAATGCTATCTTTTTTTTCAGGGCTTTGTTTTCCTCGTCGGATTTCCGCATTTGTTCCGCCCATTCCCTGGTCTCCTTTCCCGGCGCCTTAGCGTGATCTCCTGCAGCCGGGACGCTCTTTTTGTCCTTTGCCATTTTATCAATCTGGCTTTTCAGACTTCGGTTTTCCTCTTCCCGCTCATCACGCTCCTTCTTAAGGCTGATTAGGCGGTGAAGAACCGAGTCCAGCTTTTCCTCGAGTGAATTCAGTCTTTCCAGCATTTTATTCCTCTTTATTCCGGGAAATAAGGGCCACGGCCATGGAAGCGATTCCCTCACCCCGGCCGGGGAAACCCATTCCTTCCGTTGTTGTGGCTTTTACATTCACAACCGGTTTTCCGGCAATCCTGCACTGTATATTGTCTTCCATCTCCTTATTAAACGCACTCATGCGCGGATTTTCAGCAATAATTGTTGCATCCACATTTCCCACCATCCAACCGTTAATGGTAAGAAGATGTGACACTTTTTCCAAAAGGTCAAGACTTGAAATATCTTTATACGCATTATCTGTGGGGGGGAAATGACGCCCGATATCCCCCAAAGCCGCCGCCCCAAGAAGCGCATCCATGATCGAGTGAACAAGCACATCCGCATCGGAATGCCCGGCAAGCCCCTTTTCATACGGGATGTGAACTCCGCCCAGGATAAGGGGGCGTCCCATGCAAAAAGCATGCGCATCAAAACCCTGCCCTGTTCGCCACAAAGTCAAACCTGCCCCTCTTTCCTGCTCTGAAAAATGCCCGCAGCAATACTCAAATCCTCAACCTGGGTGATCTTTATATTATAACTCGATCCCGTCACCAAACGCACTGGATATCCCAGGTTCTCAACCGCTGCTGCATCATCCGTGAATGTTTTGTTCTCACGCTGTCCCTTCTGGTATGCCTCGAGGATCAGTTTCTTCCTGAAAATCTGCGGGGTTTGGGCTGCCCACAGCCTCGATCGGTCGAGTGTCATCTGGATATTGTCGCCCTGCCCTCCCATCTTGATCGTGTCCATTACCGGAAGAGCCAGAATCGCCGCGCCGAACTCCCGCGCCACCTCCAACGCCTTTCTGATTTCCTTGATGGGGGGGAAGGGACGCACTCCATCATGAATCATAACATATTCCGTAATCTCGGGAAGCGCTTTGAGCCCGTTCCAGACAGAATCCTGCCGCCTCTCTCCTCCCGGTATAATATTCACAATTTTCTGGAAAGGTTTCAGGTCCATCCTGACCTGAACCATCTGGGCATATTCCGGCGGCAGGACAACAATAATGGAATCGATCTCGGGCATATATTCAAAGGCTTCCAGGCAATAGTTTAAAAGAGGTTTATCCATGAGCCGGTGAAACTGCTTGGGTATTTCTCCCCCCAGTCTATTTCCGCGCCCGGCTGCCATGATCAATGCGGTTGTCTTCATGGGAACACTCCCCCCTTTTATCCCGCTTTCCATCGATCGCTTTGGAAAGCGGTTATAAAACAGTGCGCAAAGAAAAGTTATGCCCGATTAACGCTGCGGTTCGGATATTCCGTTTTGCCGTAAGTCCCCGGTTTCCGCTGGTCGTTGTTCCGGGAGGCGCCCTTCTCGTATTCTTTCATACGACCAAAAAGCATCCTTCCCGCCGAGGTCTGAAGCACGCTTGTCACTTCAATATCCACCTCGTTGCCAATCAGGTGCTTGGCGTCATCGACAACAACCATCGTGCCATCCTCCAGATACCCCACGCCCTGGTGGGCTTCCTTTCCCACGCGGATAAGCCGGATATGGACCTCGTCACCAACGAAAAAGCTGGGTTTCAGAGCCTGCGCCAGGTCGTTGATGTTCAACACGCGAATCTGATGAAGGGATGCTACTTTGTTCAGGTTGTAGTCATTGGTGAGAAGTTCCGCCCCCAATTCCTTTGCCAGCTGGATCAATTTATGATCCACATCAGGAACATCCTCATAATCTTTCTCCCAAATCTGGAGATTGGGATAAGTTTCCTGCAGCTGCTCCAGGTTCTCAAGTCCGCGGCGCCCTCGGGACCTTTTCTGAGAATCGGTGGAATCGGCTATGAGCTGCAGTTCCCTCAGGATAAACTCGGGAATGATGATTTCCCCCTTTAAAAAGTGGGTCTCATAAAGATCCTTCACGCGTCCGTCGATGATGACATTCGTATCCAGGATGCAGGTGTTTTCCCGGGGATTGGAAATGAAAAATTTGAGCCGGGAAAGAGACAGGCGGCTTTCGTGCTTCAACGCCATGACAACCCCGTAATACCCGAAAATCATATTAAATATAAGGCGGGGAGGAA
>JAFGFK010000152.1 GCA_016931135.1 Candidatus Sumerlaeota bacterium
ACAGGCGATCGATCAGCGCGATCCGCAATCCGCCCTGGACGTTCTCGCGAAGGAAAAACTGGTAAACCGGCTGAGAAAGCAGTTCGACAACGATCATATCGAGCGGTTGAAAACGGGCGTCAGCCCCCTGCCTGCCGCGCCGTTCTTCATGGACGCCATTCATAACATGGAGAAAATCGGAGACCATATAAAAAATATCGCGCAAACCGCGCACAACTTGTTTACCTGGAGCAAGGGCAAAACCAGGCTGCCCAAAGACATTCATGAAGATAATCAGGAATGATTATATTCCTTGATTTTTTCCATTCCAAGCCCTTTTTATAAACCTTGTTCTAATGGAGTGATCCAATTTAAATAAAACGGAAATACAATGGACTGGAAAAGTCTCATATTCGGGCTCATGGGGGGATTGGGCGTTTTTCTGTACGGCATGTTTCTGATGTCGGAAAGCCTGCAGCGCGTTACCGGGGATCGCATGAAAAACATCCTTGCCTCCCTCACCAAAAACCGGTTCATGGGCGTACTATCCGGCGCCCTTGTCACCGGCGTGATACAGTCCTCCAGCGCCACCACCGTCATGACCGTGGGTTTTGTCAATGCCGGCATCATGACCTTTACCCAGGCGATCAGCGTGATCATGGGCGCAAACATCGGCACCACCGTTACCGCCCAGATCATCGCCTTCAATATCATGGATTATGCGCCGGTTATGATCGGCGTTGGCGCCTTTATGGCTCTCTTCCTTTCCAACAAAAGATGGAAACTCTATGGAGAGGCGCTCCTGGGTTTGGGATTTCTTTTCCTGGGTTTGTATTTGATGTCAAAGGGAGTCAAACCCCTGGAAAAGAGCGATGCGGTAAAACAGGTTTTTCAGAATTTTTCGCACAATCCCTTTTCCGCCATCCTCGCAGGAATTGTCATTACATCGATCCTGCAATCATCGAGCGTTACGGTTGGCTTGGTAATCGTTCTGGCGCAACAGGGACTCATCGATCTTGATGCAGCCATTCCCCTTATCCTCGGAGACAATATCGGCACTACGATCAAATCCCAGCTTGCCGCCTTGAACGCTTCGAGGGCTGCAAAACGCACCGCCATGTCTCATACCCTTTTCAACGCCCTGGGCGCCCTGATCTTTCTTCCCTTCCTTTACCTGGGGCTCTACAGAAAATTCATTATCCATATCACGCCCGGAGATTTGAATAATCTGAATCATATCGGTCATTTCATCGCCAATTCCCATTCTGTGTTTAATATCATATCAACGATTGTTTTTCTTTGTTTTCTCCAGGTTCTGGTAAAGGTTTCCACCTGGGTTGTTCCGATCAAACCAGAGGAAGGCAGAGCATCTCCCAAGCTGCTGGAAAAACATCTGCTTAACTCCCCGCCCATTGCCCTCCAGCTGGTTCGGAAAGAAATGGCGCGCATGGTCGAGGTGGCTCATCAGGCAATGATATGCGGCGTTAAAGCCCTTTTAGAGGATCACACGCCTTCCATCAACGAAGCGCATAAATTGGAGGACGCAACGGATGACTTTCAGCATGCCATTACGGAATATTTGATCGATCTTTCGGAAAGAGACCTTTCCCCGGATGAATCGGAACAGCTCCCCACCCTTATCCATTCCGTGAACGACCTGGAAAGGGTGGGCGATCATGCGGAAAATCTTGCGGAAATCTCGGAGCGTATGCAGCTCCAGAAATTCAAGTTTTCCAACCAGGCGACAGATGGCATCCTCCAGCTCAACCGCGCTCTAGACGCGATGTTTCCCCTCTTGAAAAAGGCGGTGACTGAAAATGATCCCGCATCCGCCCTGGAGGCGCTCGAACTCGAAAAAGAGGTCAATCGAATACGGCGCATGCTGGATAACGACCATATCGAACGCCTGAAAGCCGGCATCTGCCCCCTCCCCGCAGCGTCTTATTTTATCGATGCGATTCATAACATGGAAAAAATCGGAGACCATTTGAAAAACGTGGCGCAAACCGCATATAATTTCTTCACGTACAGCAAGGGAAAAGCGTCTCTGAAAAAGATCAAGGAACAGCGGAAAACAACGGAAACCCAGCCTTCATGAAAAAGGAAAAAAAATGAAGCCTCCCAAATTTTCCGACCTTGTTCGCTCCCTGAAAACCCTCGAACAAGTAAGCGCAAATCTCGAGACGAATGAATTCACCATCGTGGCAAATCCTTCCTATGTTTACAGACCCTATGATATTTATGTCATGGCGCCAAAAGTCAACACCCCCCGATCGCGGCTCACCGCAATCGTCAAGGATATGGATGGGACAACCACAACCACCGAGGAACTCTGCGTTCATTCCCTGGAATTCATGGTGGGACGCATGGCGAACCTCGATAAACAAAAAGGCTGGAAAGGGCTGGATCACGTCAAAGACCTTCCCCATATCATCGGCAACAGCACGACCAGGCACGTGGAATATCTGATGGAAACATACGGAGACAGGATCGATCTATCCTCTTTCCGGAGGTCTTATTTTTACGCGGTTTTGTGGACGCTTCAACAGGGAAGAGACCCGGGAAGGCGGGAGGAGGTTCTCTCGGGGATTTCCGCATTCGGATTGCGGGAGACGTTGAGGGATGACGCCGTAAAACGATTCCTTTCCCAAAAAGAATTCGAAGGAAGCGAGGCTTGGAAAATCGTCGATTCTCTGAACAATCGTTTTTCCGGAACGCCCCGCCTGGACAGCTTCAATGACAAAGTCCGCGCAGCCATCGATGTGTATTATCAGAGGTATCACGAAATTCTGGCAGCCATCTCTCAGGGAAAAGGGGGGCGACTTTCAAAACAGATTCTGCAGAATCCCGATGCGCGCCTGATCGAACCCATGCCCGGCGTGGCGGTCTTCCTGGCTGCGGTAAAGGGATGGCTGGGTGAAGAACTGGGAAGATTCGGAGACATCCTGTGCGAGGAATTGAAACAAAGACCAAAGACAAAGGTCTCTTCTGAAGAAATCCAAAAGGGAATCGCCCTACTTCCGAAACTCGGTGAATTTCTGGAACGCCATCCCCTTCGTGTGGCTGTTGTCACATCCTCGATCGAATACGAAGCCCGCATCGTTTTATCCGAGGTTTTCAAAATCCTCTACCGCCAGGCGGAATCATGGGATATTTCCCCAGATAGAAAAGAAAAGACCCTCGAACGCTTCGTTGATTTCAACAAAACGTACGACGCCTTCATTACGGCGACCGATTCCTGCGAGATTCGTTTGAAACCGCATCCCGATCTTTACAGCCTGGCGCTCCACCGCATGGGCGTCCCGCGCGAGGACTTCGACGCGGTTATTGGATTCGAGGACAGCGAATCGGGCGTTCGCGCCATACGCGCCGCAGGGGTGGGGCTTTGCGTTGCGCTGCCTTTCCCCTTTACCACGGGGCACGATCTTTCCGCGGCTGCTTACGTCCTCGATGGGGGGCTTCCCGAGGTTTTAATCAAATATTCCCTGTTTCTGGATCGCCATCAGCTTTTGGGCGAGTGAGGAAAAAAACAAAGAATTCGGATATGTTTCCGGATTCCCGCTTCCTTGAAAATTCGGTGATGACAACCGGATCTTCAAGGTTGGTTTGTTGTGACGGATTCAAGACGCGCGCGTATCTTTTATCCTCAATAAATTCCCCAGCTGTTTACGGATGAGGTCGTCTTCTCAAACTCAAGCGCGCCAAAAGGTTCTCCATATACATACGAAGCCGTATTATCCGGTTCCCAGTTTACCCATTCCCAGTTTCCCGCGCTTACTTCATTGCTGACGCAGGGTTGGACTCCCCAGACATCGCCATCTTCCGGGCAAGTCGCCGCATCGATGCCGGCATAGTTGAAATTAATCCAGGGAATACGGCGCTCTATGGTGAGCTGACCTGCGGTATAGGCGTAAGCCGTCTCCCCGCCCGCCACCCAGTCCGTTCCCACCAGGGGGTCCGTGGTCTTGACCACGCTTGCCTGCGACCAGGCGTAACAATTGCCATCCGTGGGATTCGGGCAGAAAAGTATCCTGTAAAAGGGCTGCGTGTAGATTCCTTTGGGCGTGAAGAAGAAATTGATTTTGTCTCCGCCAAGGTCGGAATATCCAAAAGGAACGGGAGGCGTTGCGTACCCTGCCAGATAGGCGTTGTTCATCTGGAACAGGATATAAAGACAGGTATCGTCAAAGAGCATTTTAAAGGAGCCATCTTCCGCGGCGGAGACTGCGGGGTTATTATGGAAGACGTAACCTGATCCTGCGGGAGATGCCGCTGCCCATTCCCCGCCATCCGCCTGTCCATTGATGGAAGGTTTGGAAGAAGCGGGAGACAGGTAATGGACGACATAGGTTTTATCGGGCGGATCGGGAACCACATATTCGAATTTGACGGCGCCCGCATACATGGATCCGCTGACATCGATGTCTTCATTTGTCATGACCACCGAGCCGCCGCCAAATCCTTCGTTGAAATAATAAGCGTCGGAACCAAGCTGCGTCCATACATCCGCCGTTGCGGTCTGGTCGATTTGAAAGGTTTCCGTTCCTTTCGAATGATGGACATGGTATGTGATGGGATTCCTGCGGTTTCCACCGGCGCACCAGGCGACATAAACCTTGTAATATCCCCCGCCTTCGGGGAAATCGGGGGTCGCCGTTGCGTTTTTCGACCCGGCTACGCTCCGATAGGTCGAACCATAACGCGTTCCGATGTTTCCCGTACAATCCGGCGCGGTACAATTGTAGCTGGTATTCGCCATCCCGCTGTCGGAATACCATCCGAAATTCTGCCCCCCGATCCGGCTTTCCACGATAAAGGTTTCTCCGGGTGGGACCGGCGGTTGAACAACGATCTGCATCCACGCCTCGGAATCCGCGGGACCGATTCTGCCAATCCCTGTTTGCGTCATCATGAAATGTTCGTTATATACGGTTGTTTTGCTTACAGCGGGCGCTTTCAATGTGAAGGAGAAGGAGCCCGTCTCACCCTGAGCGACGCTTGCCGGTGAAAGGAGCGCGGGTTGCGATGATGAATGCCAGGTGGCAGCGTCATATAATTCGCTTGTTCGCGCGTCAGGCCGCGCAAGAACCAGTTTTGTTTCAGCGATTGTCCATGTGGCTGTTCCGATATTGTCATATACCAGCGTGACGGTTTGTTTCGATCCGCTGTCCATTATGGGAGAGTAAGTTTTGCTCATCAACCGCGCGTCCCATGTTTTTGGAGAAGGCGCGGCGGATTCTATGGCTATGGCGTTGGAACAGGCGCGTTCGCCCGCATGATCGTACATGCCGTTATCCGATGGATAATTGAGAACTCCGTTATACAATTCACCCTCTCCCCATAAGGTTGTGGAGCCTCCGCCATCCAGGTTGAGGGCGTTCGGGCAACCCAGTTCCTGCATCGCCTGCCCCAGCTCCTCGCAAGTCATGCCATCCGCCATTTCCGTTCTTCCATCCACTGTAAGGAGAATCAGATGATAATTCGAGGTTATTCCCACCGCGCTTCTGGGATGACGGCTGGTACAGTGCGATCCAATGGAAGTCAAATACGCCGATGGAATGACGCCGCCCACGATCACAAGGGGGCCGCAGGCAAGGATATCGGGATGCGTGGTATCATTCACCCAGCCTCCCGATGGAATCTGCTGGATGGAAGCGTTTTCCGAGGCGTCCAAGGCAAGCGCTCCCTCGTATCCCCAGGGAGAAAAAAGGGCGCCGCCGGGCGGGATTACGATGCTATTGATACGCAAGTATGTCAGGTGTCCCCCCACCGAGGTGTCGAAATAAGTCCCGTTGATTCCAGCAAGGGCGTCCGGGAACTGGGATGGAATCATGGAGCTGATTTTCTGACGGCTGTTTGCGAGATACGGAAATTCAACGGATACATTCGGATTGGAAAGATCGACATCGATATAACTGACGCTTTGTCTCGCCCCGTAAAGGTTATCGAAGAGATAATAGCGCCACACAACGCCGTCGCCGAGTTCCCGCTCGAACCAGTCGGCGTCCGCCAGGGTTTGCTGGGCAAAGACGCCGCAGGGTTGCAGGATGATCAGGAAAAGCGTCAGGATCAAAGAAGTCAGTTTTATTCTGTCTCCTTGTTTCAAAGGCGGGTTCGACATTGGCGGCGTCCTTTCTCCCGCATCGGGGGGTAATCTACATCCTTTATCCGCTTAAAAGATTCGCTGTACGAAACTCTTTTTTAAAGACAAAAACGCATCCCCCACATTGAGGGTGCGCACATCAGTTTTCCGATTATAATTCAAGAGAAACGGGGTCAAACCCTATGAAAATCCTTCAAATTATCCTGAGTTTTTTCTGCAATCGGGGGTCAATCCCTATAAAAATCCAGGTATTTTACGGAATGATGTATTTTTATAGAGAATGACCCCGCAGGAATCATCCTGCGTTCCCGCAATAGAGTCAGGATGCGCATACAGGATTTTTATAGGGTTTGA
>JAFGFK010000153.1 GCA_016931135.1 Candidatus Sumerlaeota bacterium
ATCAAGGTGCGCATCCTTGCCCCGATACCGGGAAAGGCTGCGGTCGGCATCGAGGTTCCCAACCACCAGGTAACGGGCGTTTACCTGAAGGAGATTCTCACCAGCGAGAAAATAGAGAAGTCGAGGTCTCCACTTATATTCTGTCTCGGGAAAACAATTTCCGGGGAACCTTTTGTAGGCGATCTTGCCAGGATGCCGCATCTGCTGATTGCCGGCGCTACCGGCTCCGGCAAAAGCGTGTGCCTCAACTCGATCATAGCGTCCTTTCTTTTTCGTCAGCCTCCTGATCGCGTAAAATTCATCATTATTGATCCCAAAAGGGTGGAAATGAGCGTTTACCTGGCAATCCCGCACCTCATGGCGCCTGTTGTTTATGAGGCGCGCAAGGCGGCGGCGGCGCTTGCCTGGGCAGTCGAATTGATGGAGGATCGCTACAAGGTTCTCGCCGAGATCGGCGTGCGCAATATCGACAGCTACAACGATCTCGCCCTTACAGACAAGCCCCACAAGAAACTCATGGGAAAACAGGTGACCTATATGCCCCACCTGGTCATCATCATCGACGAGCTGGCGGATCTCATGATGATCGCCCGGAACGAAGTCGAGGAATACGTGATCCGTCTTGCCCAGCTCTCGCGCGCCGTGGGGATTCATCTCGTGATTGCCACGCAAAGACCCTCCGTCAATGTCATTACGGGCATCATCAAGGCGAACTTTCCCTCGCGCATCGCCTTCCAGGTATCGTCCAAGGTGGATTCGCGCACGATCATAGACATGAATGGAGCGGAAACCCTTCTGGGGCGCGGGGATATGCTTTTCTACCATGCGGGAGCGCCCAAGCCCATCCGCATCCAGGGCGCCTATATCTCCGAAGAGGAGGTCGAGGCGCTTGCCGATCATATCCGGAATCAGCAGAAAGCCTTGTACGAAAAGGAAGACTTCGAAATCAGGGTGGAGGAAAAGGAGAAAAAAGAACAGCAGGCTGAATCGACGGAACTCCCGGAAGCGGGATCCTTCGATGAGATGTCCGATGAGGACTTGTACAAGCGCGCTTTGAAGCTGATCCTGGAAAGCAAAAAAGCCTCGGTCAGTTTGATCCAGCGCCGCCTCAAGATCGGCTACGCCCGGGCGGGACGCCTGATGGATATGATGGAAGATGAGGGGATCGTGGGTCCTTACCAGGGAAGCAAGCCGCGCGATCTGCTCGTCGATCCCTCAGAAGAAATCGCCAGGAGGGGACTCAATACGCCCATGGAGACGCTCGCCATGGAAGACGCCCTCGATGAACATGACTTGGAAGAGGAGGAGACCGAGGAGGCATGAAGGGAGAAACCGAAAACAAACCCGTATGGGGATCAAGGATCGGGGGAGAGACCTCCCTGATGAACGTATATTACTGCGCGGGAAGAGACCCCTTTCCCAAACCGCCGGCGGATGAAGTTCTCATCCCGTACGATTTGTGGCTGAACAAAGTTCATTGCCTGATGCTTTACAAACAGAAGATCGTGGATATTAAAACGGCGCGCGCCATTCTTACGGGGCTGGAAGAAATCTCCTCCCTTCACAGAAAGGGCGAGATCAAAATCCTCAAGGAAAAAGAGGATGTTCATATCACCATTGAATCCAAACTTGGGGAAATCGCCGGCGAGGAGGCGGCGGGGCAGCTCCATACCGCGCGCAGCAGAAACGACCAGACCACAACGGATTGCCGACTATACGTCCGCGATCGAATCCTGGAATTTTATGTCTCCATTGTCAGGCTCGTTGAAACCCTGCTGAGTTCCGCAGCGGGGCATTTCAAAACCGTAATGCCCGGCTTCACCCATTATCAACCCGCAGCCATCACAAGCTGGGCGCATTTCCTTCTTTCCCACGCCGAAGCGTTTATGCGCGACCTCACGCGGCTGGGAATGACCTACGAACAGTGGAACGCCTCGCCCCTGGGAGCCGCTGCGGGATTCGGCGCTTCCTGGAACATAGATCGGGAATACACGGCGCGACTTCTCGGGTTTTCTTCCGTACAGGAAAATTCCCTGGATTGCATCACCAACCGGTGGGAATTCGAGGTTCAGACCGCCGCTGCCGTCAGCTTTTTCATGAATCATTTGAGCATACTCTCCCAGGACATGATCATTCTTTCGCTTTCCCCCAGGCCCATGATTTCCATCGATGACGCCTACGTAACCGGTTCTTCCATCATGCCGCAGAAAAAGAACCCAGATTTCGCGGAGGTAACGAGAGCAAAGGCTGCTTTATGTCACGGCAGAACCATGGAGCTTCTGTCCCTATCCAGGGCTGCCCTTTCCGGATACAACCGCGACACGCAATGGACAAAATACGCGATCATGGATATTTTCGACGAGGTTCACTACGCCCCGATCCTTTTTTCCAGCGTTGTGGAGACCCTGAAAATCGACAAGGCGGAAATGAAGAAGAGATGTTCCGAGCAATTCATAACCGCGGTGGATATCGCCGATTTCATCGCGCAGGAGAAGAAAATACCTTTCCGGCAGGCGCACCGGATTCTGTCCGAATCGGTTCTGGAATGCGAGAAAGAAGGAAAACTGGATTTCGACAAAATCAATGCGCGTCTGATGCGTTTAGGGAAAAAGAGTTTGAAGCTGCGCAAGGGGGATTGGGCGATTCTGACATCGCCCGAGCGGCTGGTAGAGCGGAGAAAACATATGGGCGCTCCGGGGGAACAGGCGCTCAGGAAAAACTGGGATCGCCTGAAGAAAAACCTGAAGATCAAAAAAGACTGGTACAAACAAAAGCAGAAAGACCTGGACTCCACCCACCGTATGCTCCGGGAAGAAATCGACAAGATTTTGAAAACGAAGTAGGGGTATGTTGTGGGTGGTGGGTGGTGGGTTGCGGGTAGTAGTAAATTCCTCTCTATCAACCTGGATTCGAAACATAAGTAAGAATAACCCAGTTGGACGGGTCTCGTGACCCGTCTTTTTTATCTTTTGAAATAGGCTGATGCGTAGAAAGTTGTATCTTTATTCTTCAGATTTGATTCAACTCTGGATTGCGTCATGTTTTCCCATGATAACGCATCTTTGTAATTCAGAACGAGCCTTTCTCTTTTTTTTAAAGTATTATCATAGAAAGAGATTGACGTTGACACCGGCGTCTTGGTAAGCATATACGCAATAAAACTATCTTTATATTCCATACAGATTTTTTGTGGAGGATAAATATGAAAAGCTTCTTTTTCACAATCGTTTTTCTAACCCTATCTCTCTTTTGTTCCGGCGCTATTTACAATCTGACCGAAATTACGGAATTATCGGATCCCAATCTGGTGGAAAGTCATCCCTATATTATGGATGATGAGCTCACTATCTATTGTCTCTGTTGGTCAGACCCCAACCTCATGTACTTTGTAGAGGCGAGCCGCGCCACGAAAAGCGACCCGTTTTCCAACATCACAAAAGCGCCCTTCACAAATGTCAACGGCATTTTGGGGTATCCCTGGGTTAGCGAAGATAAACTCCGGCTTTACTTTCATCACGCCTCCCTTTATGAATCTTATGATCTGATGGAAACAAGCAGGACTCTTACAACCATTCCCTTTAATCCCCCCGTCAAAATGCCAAACATCAGCCAGGAACACATTACAGACCAAAGACCGAGATTGGCGAATAATGAATTAACCATTTACTTTCAATCAAACAGGGACTATCCAACCTCTTCACGGATTTACAGATCGACAAGGCTGGATATCAATTCAGACTTCCCCCCTCCAGTCCTTGTCAGTGAAATAACCTCCGAATACCTTCTTCTCGATATTACAAACGACGATTGGGAGCAGTATAAATGACCTTTTCCTATCGGGGTATTTTTTCGAGGAGGTTCGCGGCGCAGGTTCCCCAGTAGGATGTCTTTCCATCCACAGCGATGACGCGTTCCAGAAGGTTTGTCGCCTTGCCGGTTTGCCCTTTCTTCAAATACGCCTCGGAAAGGGCGAAATAAAGACGCGTATCTTCGTCGAATACGCAGGATTCAAGTCCCTGTTCTCCGATTTCTATTGCGCGATCGATGTTCCCCTGCGCCGTTTCGAGAAAAACAAACGTCGCGCGGGGAAAGGTGAATGACGGATTTACCCTGATGGCGCTCTCGAGGTATTTCCTCGCTTCCTCTATTTTTCCGGTTTCAAATTCATACAACCCGATCGCGGAAAGAGAGACGTCATTATCAAGAAGATGAAACTTGCATTTGTGGATATAAGGAATGGCATCGTAAGGAGATTTTTTTTCAAGACAGGCATAAATCAGAGTGCAATACAGGGGGCTGAGCGCTCCATGTCCCAGTTCCTTTGTCTTCAGTTCTCCCTCAAGATATTCAACCGCCTCTCCCGGTTTGCCGATCCTCAGATACATTTCGGCAAGATCGCAGCGGGCTCTCATGTTGCTTGGCATCACATCTGCGCATCCCCGGATGATATTCATTGCCTCATCCGTTCTGCCAAGACGGTAAAGACATTCCGCCTTGATCCCGTGAGGGGTATAATAATTGCGGAACTCCTGATTTTGCATGTATTGATTGATGCGTTCCAAGGCTTCCTCCGGCTTTCCCTGCTTCAAAAGCATCTTGCAGATAAGCGAAGGGCCGATTGGCGTTTCATATCGTTCGTAATGCATTTTAAACTGTTCTTCGGCTTTTTGGGTATCTCCGTCAGCATACCAGAGATAACCTCTGCCAATAATAGAATCTCCGTAATAAGGATCGAGATTGTTTGCCTTGATATAATAATACCGCGCCTTTTCGATATCGCCCGTGAAGAAATAATCATACGCGATGCTTGTGAACAAGCTGCAAGCCGTGAGGCTGTCTCCGTTTTTAACTGCGCAGTTTTCCTGGGTTTCCCGGGATTTTTCCGGCTGCCCGGCAAGACGCCAGGACCAGGCAAGCTGCCGCGCCAGCCTTGTGTTTCCCGGCGCCATTTCGTTCGCCCGGATGTAGAGTTTCAGCGCTTCATCGAAATAGCCGTTCGCGCGATAAACAGCCGCCGCATCCCAGAGATCATATAGTTGATCCATGTTCTGCGGGTAAACCTCCCTGATTTCCTCGAGCGTATTGAAACGATTTTCCTCCAGGCGTTTGATCCTGAGGATTTCCGCTTTAACCCAGGTGTCACCCGGATTCTGGCGATGATAGAATTCTAAAACTTTTTTTGCCAGATCGCTTTCCTTGAGCCGATAGAGATGATTATAGGCGCGAGTTAAAACAGCGCTGTTTCCGGGGTCTGTGGCGATGTAGGTGAAATACCGCGCATAGGTTGTATTGTGGGGGTGTTTTTGCGCCTGGATGTAATTATCCTGAACAAAAGACTGCACATCGATGTTGTCTGGGTATCGTTCGTTCATTTTGGTGAGATAGTAAGTTCCCGTAGGCCCAAAACCGGTTATCTTGTAGATATCGGTGAATCCGGAACGGAGAACGACAATATCATCGGGGAACATTTTCTCGAGTTCTGGAATGATTTTGGGCGCCGCCTCTTTAAAGTTCAAATTTTGCGCAACAACGGCAAGAATCATAAGAGGTCCCCGGAGGAGCTCACGCTGCCATATTTCGATTTCATCGCATTCGGTAAAATTTATGCTATCGAAAAAATGCTCTTTTTTCCGGGAGTCCTTTTCGAGTTCCGCCTTGTATTCATCCAGGATTTTTGCGCAGACTCCCAGTGCCTTCAATGCGGTCGAGTCCTTGTAATAAATAAAAGAATAATTCGCGTAATGGGGCTCAAGGTTTTTCATCGTTTCGGGCAAATCCCATGTTTTTTTCTCGTTTTCTTTTTCCGGCGTGTTTGCGGGAACTGTTTGCCTGAGTTCATCCAGCATTTGATCGGCTTTTTTCCCGGAGCGCGCCCCCAGAAGCGGCATGTATGTTTCAAGGAACTGTTTTTGCGCAAGGTAAGTATAAAAAGCCGCATAATTTGCAGAGACGTTAAAACTGTCGTTCCATGTGAGATTCGTTATCGCGCGACATAACGCCGTGGATTCCCTGTTCTTTTTAAACAATTCGTCCATGATGGGAAGAACCATCTTATAAGGCATGTATTCATAAAGAAAAACCGCGTAATGCGGATGGGATAAAGACTCCTTAAAGGCTTTTTCCTTTTCCGAGTCGTCCATATCAAACGAGCTGATAATGCGGGTAAGGGGAGACTGGGTATCTTTTTCCAGAAGGGCTGACCTGTATTTTTGCATCAACGGGGGATTTCTGTTTACATAAGAAGAGAGCAGTGCAGCGCGAATGCTTTCGGATCGAACCGCATTCAGGCGAAGCGTTACTATGGAAGTCAGATGCGCGCGGAGCGCCAGGTCCCTTGCAATATCTGTGTTGGTATTAATAAGATGATCGGTGAGGGTAGAATAAGTTTCGGACAGAGCTGCCCAGGCATCATAATAGTTAGGGTCTTCCTTGATGGCGCTGTACAGGAGACGAATGGCGTCTATCTGGTCGTTCAAGACAAGGGTTTTCTGTTTTTCGAGACTTTTCCCCAGGAGGTTTTGCGCCTTTGCGGTACCCTGCGTCGCCATCCATGTTGGCGATTTTTTTCCCAGGAAGTACTGCGCTGTGGCGATGGCTGCGTCCTCATACAATTTCAACGTGGCGAAATAATCATACGGCTGCGTTTGAACGCTCCAGGATTTATCCCAGAGAACATTCTCTTCCTTTGAGGTTTTTATGATTCGAACCTGGAATTCGTACGATCCGGAATCGTCGCCCTTGAGGGAGGGGAGAACGGTATATTCCGCATCGATCTCGCGTCCGAAGGCGCCCGCCTCCTTCAGATCGTGATCCTTGCGCCTGAGGGCGTAAAACTGGCGCTCGATCAATTTTTTATCGCAGGCTTTTTCGAGAATTGCCTGGCGCCGCGGGGTTTTGATATCCCCGTAAACATCAAGGAGCATGTTTGTCATGGCGGCGTAAAAATGCCGGTTCTGGTAATTCGCGGTTGCATAGGAACCGTCTACGCAGGCAATGGGCATGATAGCCACCTTCGAGGAAGGTATGGTTTCCGTTTTAAGTATTGCTCCCGTTCGAGAGGCTTCAGGCGCTTCTGCTTTTTGTTCGATATTTTCTGTTACGGGCGCTTTCTGCTTGGCGGGCGGCGCTTCTTCCCTGGCACAAGAAAAAAGGGTTGCAAGAAGAATAAACCAAAACAACGGGCGCGATTTTTTCATCGTAATTCCCCTCCCATTTTCTTTCATGCTATCTTTATTCCTTCTTCTCCTTTCCCGCCTCGTCAATATAGGCAATGCGAAGGGTGTGAAGGATTTCCTCCAGATGCTGTTCCTCATCCTTTGAAAGATTGGATTTTGTTTTTTCCTGGAGCAGTTCCAGTATTCCGATATGGTATTGCGCAATCACGAGATCGCGTTCATATTTTTTAGTCACGGGATTCATCTGTTTTCCGAGCGAGATCATGGCTTGGTAAAAAAATGTTTCCACGAGTTGGGGGAAGCTCGGCGGGGGCAACTGGTAAAGGCGTTCCTTCTTTTTTTCCCCGGATGCCGGTTCTTCTTTCTTTTCCGTTTTGACTTCTTCTTCCTTCTTTTCCTCTTTTTCTTCCGCCATTGATATTTCCTCCTTGGAGCATTTTTAATAAGATTTAAGATAACTATCTGTCTTTCTTCTTCACTCTTCAAGCTTAAACTTGCGGTTTAACTTATTCCCAGCACATCCTGCATGCTGTAAAAACCGGTTTCTTTCTGATAGACAAAACGCGCGGCGCGAAGCGCGCCCAGGGCAAATGTGTTCCGGCTGTGGCACCGGTGCGTCAGCTCCAGCCTCTCGCCCAAAGTTGCAAACACAACGGTATGTTCCCCGACAACATCCCCGGCGCGCATGGAGTGAATGCCTATCTCGCCGGAGGGGCGCTCTTCCACAATGCCGCTTCTCCCGCAAATCGAAACATCTTTCGGATCAGCGCCCCTTGCCTGCGCAATCCTTTCAGCAAGGGTTTTTGCCGAGCCGCTCGGGGAATCCTTTTTGAACCTGTGGTGAATCTCGAAAATCTCGGCGTCGTAATCATTGCCGAGAATCTTTGCCGCTTCCTCCACCAGTTTGAACAGCAGATTCATGCCAACGCTCATGTTGGACGCCATGACGATCGGAACTTTATTTGCAGCCTCCCGAACATTTTTCATCTGTTCGGCGCTGAGGGCGGTTGTGCCGATGACAACAGGCAATTTATTTTCCGCCGCCCATTTTAAATGATCCATGGTAGCCTCCGGGCTCGAGAATTCCACAAGAACCGCCTTCCCGTCAATCTGCGGTTTATCCGAAACTATAACCGTGGGGCATCCCGAAGCGCCAAGCGCCTCTGACACGGTTTTTCCCAGGGCGGGATTGCCCGGCGCCTCCAGGGCTGCCTTGATTTCAAAACCGCCCGCCTCGCATGCGCAAAGGACAACAGCCTTTCCGGTGCGGCCGCACGCACCGCTTACAATCAGGGGTATCATGGTTTCTCCTTTCCACAATTAATTTGTTTTATTCCAATCCCCAGTTTTATCATATATTGCCTAAACCGGTTTTGTTTCCAGCCAGGCGTATAAAAACAGGAATGTCAGGGGGCGTTTATCCTTGCTGTTTTCATCTGCATCTATTGGCCTCCATGTCGGGTGTTTTACCTTTAATATGGGATTTCTGTGTTTCAGCGTCATCCTCACCGGAATTTCTATATGGAAACTACCGGGACCATGCGAGATATTATAAACCTCCAGCTGGCGTTTGAACTTAAAACTCATTTCGACCATCTCGGTGGGATGCGGTGTGCGAAAGCCGGCAAAATGCAGCGCGTACATTCCGGGCATAATTGTTCCGGAGAAGCGGACAATCGTTTCTTTGCCCATTGCCCACCGGAAAAGATTGCCGCTGGAATCCACCTCATCGATCGACCAGCCCTCATCCAGCCACTGATTTTCCGGTAACGCAACGGCAACAGCGGATTCCGGGATGTCTCTTTTCGCCGGCTCGATTCCATCCCGAAACAGACTCCTTGCCTTGTTCCGATCGAAGTTCTTCAGGCGGTAACTCTGGAAATCTTCTATATCTTTGTGTTTTTCTTTTTTCTCGAGGGATTCGGAGAGGCTTCCGGTTTGGATCGTGCCCAGGATGACCGTGTCTCTTGTCGTTTGAAGAAGTTTCCAGGGATTCAAATTCAAAACAAGGATGTCCTGTTGGCTTGGCGCAGTTTGAAGAATATCTTCTATTCCTTTTACATGATATTCTTCCAGGGAATTTTTATAATACGGGATCAGTTCGGGAGGCAAGACATAGAGAGGCTCCCCTTTTGCCGGCATAAAGGCGGCGGCGCTTTTCTTCCATTTATCGAGCCCCTCGTTACGTTCATGCGAAAAAGACCATGCCTGGCCAATAATATTGCAGAAAAACCAGGGAAGTAAAAGAAGAAAAACGAAAATGGAGCGGCGCTTGAAACGTTCGGCTGCATAAATCGAGGCAGCCACAAGCCCAAGCGTCCACACGGGCGTTACAATGGCGGGATAGCGGGGCCCATGAAAAACCTGGAGCCCGGTAAGCCATCGAATCCCAAAAAGAATAAAGACGAAAGCAACAGAGATCGTACCTGCCAGGATAGCCAGGGTTCTGAAAAAGGTTCTCGATTCATTATGATCCGGGAAGAAACCGCCGGCAAGGATAAAAGCGCCCCACGGGAAAAGGAAGGTCAAAGCGCCGGCAAGGTATGCGTAAAAAGAAGCCTCTATCGGCGGATCGGGCGTCTGGCCAAAGGGAAACCAGAAAAGGAAAACCCGTAACAGATTCCATATTGTGGGAGGCGTCATCCATAAAAGATTGGAACCTTGAACATAGGAAACCTGCCCTGTAAGGCGCGTCATCCAGGGAATAAAGAGAATCAGGATCAAAACCTGAGAGAGAACGCCACCCCAGAAAAAAAAGAAACGATCCTCTTTTTCCCGATATAGGAGAAAAAACCAGGTTATTCCAAAAAGCATAAAGGCAAAGCTGGTCAAGAGGTGGGAATACAAGGCGATGATCCCGAAAAGGGCGTACAAACCCCATAAAATAACGGCTTTTAAAATGACCTTTATCCCCCTCCCTGTCATTGGATTCTTCAATAGATAAACAAGCAGCGTCAAAGCGGCAAATACGGAAAACAGGGAAATCGCGTACCCCCGAAGGTCTTTGGTCACCTGAGCCACCTGGGCGCCGCCCGCCACGCTCCATGTCAAAAAGACGCCCCCTGTTTTTCCCAGAAGGCGTCTTCCGGAGAACCACGTTCCCATGCAAAAAAACGCCCATAAGACAACATTGAACAGCCTCGCCCACAAGAGATCGTTCGTACAGCCCAGTTCCTTTCCCCAAAGAATCCAATTCCTCAACAATCCGTAATACAAAGGGGGATGGTTATCGAGAGCGGTCAGGTGAATCATCTCCTTCCACGGGCGAAAAGATAACAATAAAGTATAAACCTCATCGATCCACAGGCTGTTTTCGTTACCCGCCCTGTAAATCTTCAAAGGCAAAAGAATGAGGAACGCCACGAGGAGACCCTTGCCGCCATATAGAAACCGAGAAAAAAACGCGGCAGCGGGCTCGAACGGCGTTTCTTTTTTTACGCGCATATTTTGACTTTCCATATTCAAAAATCACAATCTGAGATGAATCCCCATTCGTTTGAGGGCGCCGGTGATCCATGTTACCCCGAAGGCAAAGAGAACAGCGCGGATAAAACCTGTGGTAAAACCGCCTCCCAGGAAAGCGTAAAAGTCAAAACCGCCAAATAAAAGCGCCAAAAGGGAAAATATGGAATACAGCATGGGTTGAAGAATATAGGCGAAAAGGGGATTTTCCCCGGCGGGGCGGATTATACCCGTCCATTTCGTCCATCCCTTTATATCCATCAGGTAGTAAATCACCATCCAAATCCATACCGTTACAGCGGAAGAATACAGGCACCAGGGAACGGTCGCCGCATTCTTGCTTACAATGAACATATCGTGAATATTATGGAGGGAATAAAGAAGTCGTCCCGCCAGAGCCATGCCCCAGCTGTAGAAAAACGCCCATCGTATCCGATCGCAATGAGCCTTTGCCGGGGAATCGGGCGAAAGGATCATTCCGAGGATAACGCCCGAAACCGTAACGGCGGCAAGGGAACCGAGCATGGAGCCGACATCCACCCAACGATCCAGCCAGAATCCGGAAAAAAGTCCCGCGCGATCCGCCATAAAGACGCAATATAAAAGAGCCATGACGCCCATCATCCCCGCAAGATTTTTTCTGAGGAAAATATAGGCGATACAGGCAACAAGGTAAGCCCATCCAATAAGTCCCAGAATGCCCCACCATTGGGGGCGCATTTCGATGAGTTGTTTTTCTCCGCTCCCCCTGTAGAGGAAGACCAAAGGGAGAAGGATCAGAATGCCCGGCAGTTTTTTCAGCAAGCTTCTCCCGCTTTTTTCGCCCGGCTTTTTGTAAGGGGCGTTCCATGTCAAAATAACCCCGAGATACATGAGAACTTTCCAGAGATGGGGATTCATCGTTCCCTTATCGGAAATCGAATAACTGTTAACCATGAAAACGCCGATCACAAGAAGCCCCAGGGCGCGGAGAATGATATGTTTCCATACTTCAAGAACCGGTTCTCCCCTTTGAAGCCTTCCCCCCAAAGCAAAGGGAATCGCCATGCCGACAATGAACAGAAAAGCGGGAAAGACTATATCGACAAAGGTCATGCCATCCGCATCATAGGGATAAAAGTGTTTCATCCAGAAAGGGGCGTCCTTGACGCCCGCCACATCATTGACAAAAATCATGACAAGAATGGTGAGTCCGCGTAATGCGTCTATGGACAGAATGCGATTTGTGCGCGGCTCGTTTGAAACGCACGCCTTTCCAGACATGTACAATCCTCCGTATTTATCTCAAAGGGATTTGTTTTCTTTGCAGCGAAAACAGAATTTGTGTCCTTTTCTATCCAGATCGACGAGGGTGGGGGTATTATACATAACGCAGTAAGGGTCCGAGCAGTGGCGGTGTCCGAAAAGGTGCCCTACGACATGAACCGTTTCGGAAAGGGATCTCTGATAAAAGCGGTAATCGTCCGGTTTCAATCCGTAAAATTCCTGGCGAAACCTCAAAAAAGACAGGATAGCCACGCCCAAAACCATATCGGTTTCACTGAACACATAATCCCCTTTGGGCGAAAAGATGTCGTATTCCGTAATCCCCAATACGCTGGTGGGAGCTTCCATTTCCTTCATCTGATCCAGAATAATATTCGCATTGTACTTTTTCCTGGAAGCGTCGTAGGCTTGCCTGGGTATGGAGCGAGGCGGAAGGATTTTATATGTCATGGGTATTTCCCGAGCCATATCAGCGGCGATTTTATCGAGGTAATCGCCCCGGATCACGCCAAAAGGTACGATCCAAAGCGCTTCCTGATCTTCCTGTTCCATCTCGGTCATAAATAAGGCTTCCCATCCATGATTAAACGTTTGTATCTTTTCTTCGAGGGAAAAAACGCTTTTGAATATCTTTTCTTCCCCCAGAAATTATATAAATATTACAAACGTATGTTTCGGGGTTCAAGATAATTTTACCCTTTTTCCTCCCTGTCTCTGTTCCAGATATATTTCTGGGTTCTGAACACAACGACGCAAAGCCCCAGGAAAAGAATCGCAAGAAGATAAACCAGAGATTTATCCAGAAAACCCACGCCAAAAAACATTATAGCCATATTCAAGAAAATAAGGAGCATCCGAAACTCTGTGGGACCCAGCTTCATGTACGTAATTTTAAACTCGTTCGTGGCGGCAAAAGACAGATAAGCGCTTACCATAAACGCTCCATAAACAGGCATAACCAGGAGAAGGAGGCCCTTTGACCGCGGGGGCAGAAGGAATGAATATCCTATCAGAATGGAACACATAAAAAGATAATCCAGGAAATGATCCATATAATAACCCCATTTGGGAATGCCCGTATCCCGGTATCTTCCAAGAGATCCGTCGAAGGAATCACTGAACCATTGCAGGAAAAGCATGAAGCAAGAGCCCCAAAGCCATAGCAGGTTGTTTTTTGCGAGATAACCGAACAATATGGTTCCCGCGCTCCATAGTATTGTGGAAAGCGTCAAATGATATCCTTCGATAAACCGGGGAAACCGGGGAACGAAAAAATCGATCAATTTCCGTTCCGGCGCAGCCAGAAGACTCGTCATCGGGAGCTTCTGGTCCCCGGCGAATTTTTGCTTTTCCATAAATGATTCCGGGCTCATCGTAACTCCGTTACAAAAACATCCTGATATCGAAAGGCGTCCCCGAAAATCCATAACGCCATCGCATTTCATTCGGGAATCTGGATCGCCGCGACGCCATCCTCCTGAAGACGCCCCTGCGCCAATTTAACCAGTGACGCCTGGGGCGCAACCTTAATCGCTTTTTCAAAAGCCTCCCGCGATTTTATCTTATCTCCGGTTTCTTCATAAGCCATACCCAGAACCGTATAAGCCCTCCCATTCTGTGGATCGAAGGCTACCGATTGCGTTAGATAGGTAATGCAATACGAATAATTGCTCATATTGAAATACGTCATGCCGATATTGTTGAGGATGTTTGCATTACGGGGTTCCGCCTCCAGCGCCTGTTTGTATTCACGAACGGCTTCGTTCAACATGCCTCGATTTCTCAGATATTCCGCATACTGTTCGTGAACAGCGGCGACTTCGGCTCCTTTACGAGCCGCGGATAAAAACGATTTGTTCGCCAACCGGTGAAGATTCGTATTGGCAAAAGCCATGCCCATATAAAGATCTGAAGCGAATCCCCGGGGATCGATCCGCCTCGCGTTGGAGAAATACTCCATAGCCGATGTGTCTTTCTGATCGAGGAGACGCTGGTATCCTATCTGCGCGTTTCTCTGATAATCCGCATTTCTTTCTTCCGCCCGGTAAAAAAGAAACGGAGCGGCGATTAAGGAGAACGCAACTACGGATAAGGTAAGTATTTTCAAGCGCCCGAAACCGGAGGGCCAGGCGATCCTGAACGGATTCTCTATCTTGAGATTCTTGTAAAAACAGTGAAAACCCGCGTGGCGGTTCAGGGTCTGCATAATGCTGTTCAGAAATCCCTGCCTGGTCGCCTTATAAGGAGAGGGATTCCATGCCCAGGAAACGGGGAGGGGTCCCGGATTTTTCGTGTTGAATTCCCCTTCTTCACCGGCTTCCAGGCGATGGGTTTTGAAGGGAATCTCCGGATCCGCCCATGTGGATTGAAGCTCTTCGTAAAAATGCCTCAATAAAACATGCGCAATCATGATCCGTGGGTGGATTTCCGCCAGAAAGAATAAAAGGATAAAACCCCCGATCCAGGAAAAAAGTATCGCCGGATAGCGGCTAAGCCGCCCAATCAATATCAGGGAACAAAGAAAAATCAGGGAAAGAAAAAGGTATAAAATCAAAGATCCGGTGGAGAGTTTGGGAACCCGGACGCCCGCGTGGTTGAAAATAATCTTCTGGATGATTTCAGATAACTGGTTCAAATCCTTCCAATGGAGATTTCGCCGGCACAGGCGATGATAAAAACTCAGGGAAGGTCCTCCCCTCTCCTCCGGTAAAATAAAACCTCTCTTCAATTGATAATTCCATAATAACGTCGTCAGAACGAAACCCGTAAAACACAAACCAAGTCTGTAAAGAAACGCCCATCCCCAGGGGTCCAAACCCATCGCCAACCAGAAAACCATCCACCAGAACGCAAGCGACAGAACGCTGATCAACGACTTCGCCCGTATAGGAACCGACGACAGAACGCTTTTGAAATTCTCTGTCTTATGCAGCGCATCCTGGTTTGTCGGGTCCAGCATGATCATTCTATGATAGCAAAGATACGCCTCCTGCGGCTTTTTCATCTTTTCATAAAGAGCGGCGAGGAGCTCCAGGCATTTCATCTGGCGGGGATCGTCATGATACGCCATGAGCGCCATCTTGAACGCGGCTTTTGTATTTCCGGCATCCGCCAGTTCCTCCGCTACCTTGAAATGGTCCTCCAGTTCCTTTTCTCTCAGCGTAATATCTTCTTCGCTCCCGCCGGCGCCATAAAAATCGTTGAAACGATTTCTGCTGAGTTCCTCCTCGTGTATCCTTATGGACGCCCCGCAATGATGGCAAATATCGGCGCCCTCGTTCATTTCCAAACCGCAGAAACGGCACTGGGAATCCTCGAAAATCAAATCGTCTCCCTTCTGGACAAAACCCTGTTCCCATTCGTGAATCAATATCTTCTTCTTCAGAATCTCGCTTCCGGGGGGCGTCAATTTCAAAATAATGGCGATACAAAAAATAGAACCGATCGCGAGAGCCAGAATCCATAACAGGCGCGGAACGGCGACCCCCTCCCTTATGGAAAGATCTTTTTTCATCATGGCTTCAAAACCGGCAAGCGCGGTTTTTTTCTGTTCGGGCGATGTTTTTTCTGGAAATTCACGAACCGCAAGATCTCTCAGGTCGAGAAAGATTTCCTTTTCGATTATCCTTTGTTCCTCTATTTTTTTCCGGATATTCTCGCTGTTTTTCTCGAGATAACGAATCGCTTTTTTCCCGGTAAAGGTATCGGCGTAGTTTCGTTCAATATCCTGCATCATTTCCAGAAGATCGTCGAATCGACGCGTTTTGTATCCCGCTTCCGCCTTTATCCATAGTTTCCGGGCGTTCATTTCCTTCTCCAGCATCAGGGAACTATCCTGAATATCTTTCCATTGAAGACTTTTCTCGACGCCCTCGCGTCTCAATAGTTCCCGCAACTCCATTTCCGCCCGCTCGACGTTTCCGGCATCCAGAAATTCCCTGATTGTTCGCATCGCCCTTTCAACCGGAACCTCCATCTCCGCGTTTTTCAAATCCTCCATTGCTTCGGAAGCCTGGGGCGAAGCGGGAAATTCTTTCAGCAATCGCTGATAGAGATTCCGGGACTCCTCGAAGCGTCCCTTTTGAAAAATGTTCCGCGCTTCCAGGAAGATGAATCTGGCGCGATCCTGGGGGTTTATCCCCTCGACAAGTCGCTCGATCCTGGGGTAAACTCTTTCGGATTTCAGAATATCCGGCGACATTTCAATTTTCAGGCGGGCGGCGCGCGCAATGCCCCCCTTTTCCACAATATCCCGGAACTCCACTAAAAACTCCGTTTCTGAAACCAGCTTACGAATCCTGTCATCCTCGGGTTTCATCTCCCGCATGCGTCTCGCTACCGCCAGAGACAAACCCATCAAATCCTGTTCTTCCGCAAATATAAATATCCTCGCGAGATTTTCTTCTTCATTCTGGCTTTGGTACAGATTATAACGTTCCCTGAAAATCCTCATATCAATCGGCTTCTGCGGAATTTCTGAACGCAGGAGAAGGAAAGTCCGATAACGCGCCAGCGCTTCCTCATATTTCTTCTCTGTCAGAAGTTCCTTTCCCCTTTTATCGAGAAGATCGAGCAGAACGGGGCTGACTTCATTATAATAGTTTTCCGCGTCTTTCTCCAGAACCGTTTGAAAGGCTCTGATGGCTTCATCATATTGTTTCATCTGGCGCGCAACCAGCCCCAGCTTCATGAGGATGTCCGTTCGTTCGGGGCTGAGCTGATTCGCCTGTTTCAGGAGCTGAAACGCCTCCTCGTACCGTACCCGATCCAATGCGTTCAGGGCTTTCTGATATATATCCTCCAGCTCCCGACTTTTCGGATCCGGAGGAAAGGTTTCCCTTCGGGCTTCTTCCAGAACCGCCTTGATTTTTAGGATGTCCTCGGGAGCGTTCGGATGGGCGTTCAGAACCTGTTCCAGCCTGAGAATCTCTATCTCGTAAAATCTCCTGGCTTCGAACATCCTCCCATCGTTCATGTACTTTCTTCCCTTTTCCAGAGACTCCCGCGCCTGTTGAACGATTCCCTCGGCATAAAGACTCTTCACAATGGTTGTTATGGTATCGCGCTGAACGGTTATCACGGATGAACCCATATTGAGCTTGATGAAAGTATCCCATTCTTCCTCGATCTTGCCTTCGAGTTCCTTGCCGCTTTTCAGTATAACGACATCGGCTCGCGCGACTTCCTGGATCGTAAAGAGAACAAGGAAAACCGCCGCCAAAATCGTTGTCGTTCCTTTGGAAAACTTCGTCATAGAAACCAAAAACCCTTTCGTTCCCTTCTTACCATCAAGTACCATCAGGCATTAAAACATTTGTCTCTCAAGGTCAAGTCATAATAAAGACATTTTTTTCTTGCCAGTAAAATGAAAACCGGATTAACAGGTATAACTCTCTTTTATGATTTATGGGCAAGTTAAGTCCCCAATTTTATATTCAGGTGAAAATATGGATACAACTTCATTAAAAAACGATGCGAAGAAGTATTTGATGAACACTTACGGAGAACGGGATATCTGTATCATCAGGGGCAGCGGCGCCAGGGTCTGGGATTCAGACGGAAGGGAATACCTGGATTTTCTTTCCGGAATCAGCGTCAATAATCTCGGACACTGCCCTCCTTTCGTGGTACAGGCTGCCAAAGATCAGTGCGAATCGCTCATTCATTGCTCCAACCTGTATCTGATAAAGCCCCAGATCGAACTGGCGAAAAAACTTGTCGAGTTCTCCTTTGCGGACAAATGCTTTTTCGCCAACTCGGGAACCGAGGCGATCGAAGGCGCCATCAAACTCGCGCGCCTTTACAGCCGTTCCAAATATGGCGCAAACCGCTTTGAAATCATCTCCATGAAACAATCTTTCCACGGCCGCACCATGGGGTCCGCAAGCGCAACGGGACAGAAAAAAATTCAGGATGGTTTCGAACCCATGCTCGAAGGTTTCGTTTTCGCCGAATTCAACGACATCGATTCCGTAAAACGACTCGTCAATGAGAAAACCTGCGCCGTGATTGTGGAGCCGGTTCAAGGCGAAGGCGGCGTCATCCCCGCAACGCCAGAATTCCTTCGGGATCTGCGCGCGCTTTGCGATGAAAAGGACCTGGTTCTCATCTTCGACGAGATCCAATGCGGACTCGGAAGAACCGGAACCAATTTCGCCTGTGAATACTACAAGGTTGTTCCGGATGTGATGACCCTCGCCAAATCGCTCGGAGGGGGTTTTCCGATCGGCGCCCTCCTGGCGCGCGCGCCTTTTTCCGAGGTTTTTTCTCCCGGAAAACACGCCCACACCTTTGGCGGCAATCCCGTCGCATGCGCCGCGGCTCTTGCCTTCACCACGGAATTATTCGATAAAAACGTCTCGAAAAATGCGGCGGAGATGGGAAAACACCTTATGTCCGGCTTGAAAAACCTCTCCCGTAAATTCGGTTTCATAAAGGAAATCCGAGGCGTGGGATTGATGATTGGCGTCGTTCTGGATCGCCCCTGCAAAGAGATCAATAAACGTTGTATGGAAAACGGTCTTCTGGCAAACTGCACTTGCGAAAATGTCGTCCGGATTCTCCCCCCTCTCATAATCAACCGCGATGATTGCGACAAGGCGCTTCAGGTTCTGGAAAAAGTTTTTTCCCTTGAAAGCTGATCGTTTTCCCATCTCGAAAGGAGGCTTTTTATCATGCGCAAAAGAGACTTCGTTTCCATTACAGACATCGATCGGGACGAATTTTACGAGATCCTCCGCATCGCGCGGGAGATCAAGGCGGATCTGAAACAGGGGCGTCATTCGCCCCTTCTCGAGAAAAAGACCCTCGCCATGATCTTCATGAAGCCTTCTTTGAGAACTCGATGCGCGTTCGAACTGGGAATGTACCAGCTGGGAGGAATGGCGACTTATCTCGCCCCTTCGGATATTGGGCTCGGTAAAAGAGAAAGCCCTTACGATGTGGCGAAAAATCTCGAACGGTGGTTCGATCTGATCATGGCAAGGGTTTTTCAGCATCAGACCGTGCTGGAACTTGCGCGTTTTGCCAATGTACCGGTGATCAACGCCCTGTGCGATACGGAACATCCCTGCCAGATCACGGCGGATTTCCTCACGGTGATGGAACGCCGGGGAGATTTGAAAAATTTCGCCCTTACCTATATCGGCGACGGCAACAATGTCTGTAATTCCCTTATCCTTTTATCCGCCATACTGGGAACCCATATCCGCGTTTCGTCGCCCGAGGGATATGAACCGTCATCCGTTATTCTCGAACGGGCTAAGACGCTGTTCGATAAATCCGGCGGTTCATACCTGTTTTTTCGCGATCCTTCCGAAGCCGTGAAAAAAACGGAGGCGATCTATACGGACGTCTGGGCAAGCATGGGGCAGGAACAGGAAGCGGAAAAGCGGAAAAAAATATTCGAACCCTACCAGGTGAATTCCGCGCTCATTTCCCATGCTCCGCAGAAGGTCATGATTATGCACGATCTGCCGGCGCATCGCGGCGAGGAAATCACGGATGAGGTTCTTGATTCCCAAAACTCCATAGCGTTCGATCAGGCGGAGAACCGGCTTCACGCGCAAAAGGGCGTCCTGGTCTTTCTTCAACAGAATTATCGAAAATAAGACGCCTCTATCCGCCGAATAATTTTTTCAGTCTCTTCATCCATCTATGCGCCTGGCTCGAGCGGTAATCATCCGGATCTTTCCGAACGCGCGTCTTCCGCTCTTCCTGTCTTCTCGAAGCTTCCCTCTCCTTGGCAAACCGGGCGTGAAGAAAAGATAAACTGTTTTCCGGAATGCCTATTTGAAATCCCCCTCCGAAATCAAACTTCCTGACAACATTTTCCCTGCGATCCGGCGCAATCCGTGGATGCTCCAGCCATTCCAGAAGCGGGGCTAATATCTTCTGGTAATCACACTCCTCCAGAAGATATTTTCGCGCCTTCTGCGCCATTTCCCTCGCTTCAACGGGATTTCTCATGATAGTAAGAACGCCTTCCGCCAGCTCCCTTGCGTTCCCCGGGGAAAAACCAACGGCTATACCCTTCAACGCCAGATTCTTCGTGTTTTCGCTCAGGGTGGTGGTAATAACCGGCAAATTATAATTCATCCAGGAGAACAACCGGTTTCTGACTCCAAGCATGGCTTCATAAGTAAATCGGTCGATATTGATAGCGGCGTCGGACTCGTTATAAAAATTCGGAAGACGCTTCAGGGGAACCCATCCAAAAAAATGAAACCTCGATGAAAATGGACTATTCTTCACGCGCTCTTTAAATCGCTCGAAGGTCTTTTCATCGTGTCCCCTGATTTCCCCTCCGGTTATGATAAAATGTATTTTTTCCGATTCCTTCATCGCCAGGCAAACGCCTTCAAAAAGGGCGCCCTCATCCACCCATGTATTGAATCCGCCATTCCATAAAAGACAAAAAGCGTCTTCCGGAACGCTCTTCCCTCTGAATACCCTTGTTTCATCCGGCTGGCTTTCGTGGAAAACCGCCCCGGGTTTTATGACGGAAACAAGGTCCTCGCCGCTGTTATGCCGATTCAATCTCCCCACAGCGCCCAATTCCCCCGTCAAAGCGAACTTCTGAGGCGTGGAACATGCGGAAAAGCGATCCCCTGTCAAAAGAGAGGGTATGATATATGACCATTGTTCGATAAGTCCTTCATCACTCTCATGAACATAACTCAGTTCCTGCCTTTCCGCCATGGGATGTCCGAAAAAATCCATCCACCGCGGAACCCTCGTATCCAGGAGCGCGGCAGCGTAATTCATGACATCGGTTGTAGAAACTATCGCGCAGGGTTTCTCTTCCCGCGCCCATCTTCCAATGATGACGGAAGCGGAATGGGGATCGAGGGGAAGACCTCTTCGTTCCCAGCCGGATTCTATTTCTCCGGAATCGCCGCATGGCGCTTCGCCTCCCTCGAAAGAGGCTTCTCCCATCAGAACCCTGAAACCCGCTTTTCGTATATGTTTCGAAAAGGCGAAAAGTCTGAGACCCGTTGCATATACCCTTTCCGGATTCCCCAGGGGAACGGGACCCACCCCCACAACTATTATCGTTTCGCTTTTATTGTTCATGGACATCCATCATGTAATTATTGCGCGGGAGCATGGAGACTAATCATCGGTCTTGAATCTCATAAATATGTTCCTGTATTTTTCCAGCATTGCCTGAAGAGCGGTGATCCACTGCTCCACTTCATCGAAATCCTGCTTTTCCAACGCCAATTCCAGATTACCGATATAGTTCCGGAACGTCTCTCTATCTTCCTCCTGAATATTGGCTTCTTCATCCTTGATGAACTTATTGAAGAAATCGATGATATGCCTCGCCCTCTCCTTTTTCCTGACCTTTTTCACATAAGCCTTGTCTTCCTCTTCCTTCTCTTCCGCTTCCCGGATTTCCTTCTCGTAGTCTATGGGGATGGATGTCTGATAAGACTCGATACGTATCTCTTTCGATATTCCGGAGGTCATGTCCATAGCGCCTACGTTGAGTATGCCGTTCGCATCCAGGTTGAACTTGACCTCTATCTCCGGCACCTCCCTCGGAGCCTGTGAAATATCCGTCAATTTAAAATGGGCAAGGCTGCGGTTCTGCGACGCTATCTTTCTCTCTCCCTGAAGGACATGGATAAATACGTTTCTCTGGTTATCGACAACGGTCGTAAATCTCTTTGAAGCGGTCGTCGGAACGTTGGAATTCCGGGGAATGATAACGGAGAAAAGATCATCCGCCAGCTCGATGCCGAGTGAAAGCGGCGTCACATCCAGCAGGAGCACCTCCTGAAGCGTACCGCATATCACCCCGCCCTGTATGGCGGCTCCTATAGCGACCATTTCCTCCGGCCTCCCCGCAACAATCGGTTCCTTTCCGAAAAATTCCGTCACGATCTCCTTGACCTTTACGATACGAGAGGATCCCCCCACGAGGAGTACCGCGTCTATGTCCTTCGGCGTAAGGCCTGCGTCCATGAGGGCGTTGCGGCATGGCGGGATAACTCCTTCCAATACAGGAACTATCAAACGATTCATTTCATCCCTCGCAAAGGTCCTTTGGAAATGCTTCGGACCTTCACTGTCGGATACGATAAATGGCAAACTGATGGTAGTCGTATCAAGGGAAGACAACTCGCATTTCACTTTTTCCGAGACTTCTTTGACTCTTTGCGCCGACTGTATGTTGCCTTCGATGTTGATTCCCGTTTCCTTCTCTATTTCTTTCTTTATGAATTCAAAGATACGCTGATCGATATTATCTCCTCCAAGAAACGTATCCCCGTTAGTCGATCTGACCTCGAAGACATTTCCATCCAGTTCCAGGATGGACACATCGAGCGTGCCTCCGCCAAAGTCGAAAACAGCGATGGTTTCTGATTTTTCCCTGTTTATTCCGTAGGCGAGGGCTGCCGCGGTTGGTTCGTTTATTATCCGAATCACATCGAGTCCCGCTAGTTCCGCCGCTTTTTTTGTCTCGCTTCGCTGACCATCGTTAAAATAAGCCGGAACCGTGATGACCGCCTGATCGACCGTTTCTCCCAGGTATTCCTCTGCGTCATGTTTCAACTTTTTCAGGATTTCGGCGGAAACCTCGATCGGCGAGACTTTTCTCCAGCCCAGATCGATAAGCACCCCGCTGTTCACCGGGTCTTCCTCTAATTTGCAGTGAAAATACTTTTCCTTCTCTTCGACCTCTTTGAAGCGGCGCCCTATCAACCTTTTCACGGAAGAGACCGTCTGTTCCGGATTGGTGACGACCTGCCGCTTTGCCAGCTCCCCCACAATGACCTCTTCCCCGGAGCGGTATAAAACGACGGAAGGAGTGACGTTGCTTCCCTCCGCATTATGAATCACCTCTGGTTTGCTGGTTTCCAGGAAAGCCACAACGGAATTCGTGGTTCCCAGGTCTATCCCTATTTGATATCCCATGTTCCGCTCTATCTGTCCATGAGTTTCAAGATATTATTTTCCGCGAATTTTTTTTATCAGTTTCCCAAAAAAAGACCTGGTTTCTTTTCCTTCGGGTGAATAACCCAATCTGACTAGATTTTCCGTAGCTTTTAAATGAGTTTTATCCCATCTTAAAATATCTTCGTATATTTTCACAGCCTTTGTTATCCCGCCGGCTTTCTCGTATATCTCTCCCAGGAGAAGTTTATAATCAAAATTATAGGGATCCCTCTTTATGGCTTCATTCGCATACTCTACCGCTTTGGAAAAACCCTTTTTCGCCATCATCATTGCCATGGCAATGCGATAGTAATACACAGCTTCGTTATCGTCATTCTCGATCGCTGCCTGGAAAAATGTGATAGCGCCGGAAAAATCTCTGTTCTTCAATATCTGCATTCCCTTTAGAAAAGCCTTCCTGGCTATCATTTCCCTTTCCTTCGAGATGCCTTTTCTCTCCGCTTTGGTCTGACTTTCCCCCTGTACTGTCCCGGCGCCTCCAGCGCCCGCTTTTTCCTCCACTTTTAATTTCTGATCGTATTCCTCCCTTTTATCCCTGTCCTTCAATAAATTGTACGCCTTGGATATATCAGCAAATATCTTCTCTTTTTCCTGTCTTTCCTTGACATCCTTGGCTTTATCAGGATGCAGCTCTCTAGCCAGCTTCCTGTAAGCCTGCTTGACCTCTTTCTCTGTCGCTCCCGCTTCTATTCCTAAAATTTCGTAGTATGTCTTATTCATTTTTAATCTATTTTTTTGATCATATCAAAAATATTTCTTTTTTCGATTATTTCTATGCCTTTGTCAACTCATATCAACAAGGATAAAAATTAAAAAATGATAGATATTAAACTCGACATATAATGCGTCATTCCTTTTACTTATCTTATCTAATTTTTTCTCTTTCTTTTGGATTCCATCCGGTTTTTACGTTCCTGTGGAAAAACCTGTGTATAAATTTCTTGCCATTCTTTCTTTCAATCCCTGAATAAATGCTTCTATCCACAAGATTTATTATCAATTTTCATCTCTTTTTTCATCTCACAATCTTTTTATCTCTTTGTGAATGAAATTCTTGTATAATGTTGAACGCTGGCCAAAACAACATAAATCTGTTTATAAATCTGAATATCCCCTGTCTTTATTCACAGATTTTTCTTTTGATAAGTCTTTTATTTTCAATAAATTATATATGATATTCAGATATCAACAGGATATATTATTATTATTAAGCTATATATAATTTTTTATATATCCTTTTTTTTGGTTTCATTCCAGATATCATCCATTTCCATGAGGTCCATATCGGAAAGAGATTTTCCCATTTCTTCCGCCTTTTTTTCAATGATGCGAAAACGATGATCGAACTTGAAAACTGTTTTTCTAAGGGCGTGTTCCGGATTTACCTTGAGAAATCTCGAGAGATTCACCAGGGAGAAAAGAAGATCGCCGAACTCTTCCTCGATTTTTTCAGGATCCTCGAGTTTTTGAGCTTCCAGTAGTTCGTTTATTTCTTCATGGACCTTTCCCCAGACATCTTCTATTCTAGACCAGTCGAAACCGACATTCGCGGCTCGCTCCTGAATCCTTGTGGAAAGGGCGAGGGAAGGCATGGTTTTGGGAACGCCATCCAGAACCGATTTTTTTTTACGATCTTTAAGGCTTTTCTCCTTTTTTTTGATTTCTTCCCAGTTGGATAGAACCTCCGATGAGTCTTTCACCTTGATTTCGCCGAAGACATGGGGATGACGATGCACAAGTTTCCGGCAGACGCCTTCTAATACGTCATGTATGTTGAAACTTCCAGCTCTTTCGGAAAGTTCTGCATGAAAAACGATCTGGAGGAGGATGTCGCCCAGTTCTTCTTTCATATTCTCGAAGTCTTTTTTCTCCAGGGCTTCAAAAAATTCGTAAACTTCTTCCAGGAAGTATGGTTTGAGAGATTCGTGAGTCTGTTCTCTATCCCAGGGGCAACCATCAGGATCGAGAAGTCGTTTCATAATCTCGAGAAGACGTTCGAATGCATTGTTTTCAGACATTTTTGAATCGCCTTTTGAAATTTATTCGGAATGTATGTCTTATATGACAGGCGTATTCAATCATAATCTTTTCAGGATAATAGATTTCACGATTTTTTTGTTGCAATTTACGCCCCGTTTCGGGGAGAAAAGTCAATCGATTTGTTCAAAAATTGACATTTCATTTTGCTGGTGTAGCTCAGTCGGCAGAGCAGCGCACTCGTAATGCGCAGGTCGTCGGTTCGATTCCGACCACCAGCTTTCCCTAAAATTCTTTACGAGAAAAGTCTCGCGCCATGCCAGGTATCAATATCGGAAAACTTGTCGAAAGAACAGGAAAAGACCTCGAATTGAATATTTTGGCGGGGGTAAAAGGTCTCGACAATCTGATCGAGTCTCCTGAACTCAACCGCCCGGGGCTCGCGATCGCCGGATTTTATGAAGTCTTCTCCCATGACAGGATTCAGATTCTCGGTATAACCGAGTGTTCCTTCCTCCGAAACCTGGAAAAAGAGGAACGCAAGAATCGGCTTTCCAGAATGTTCGAGTTTACAATCCCCTGTTTCATCATTACTTCCGGGCAGAAAGTCGGAGATGAATTTCTGGAAATTGCGGAACGGAAGAATGTGCCTGTCATGCAATCTCCCATACCGACCTCCCGCTTTTCGGGTCTTCTTTCTTATTTTCTCGAAATGGAATTCGCCCCCTCCTGCACCATTCACGGCGTTTTGCTGGATGTTTACGGATTGGGCGTGCTTCTCGTTGGCATCAGCGGCGTCGGGAAAAGCGAGGCGGCCCTGGAATTGGTGGAAAGAGGGCACCGCCTCGTCGCCGATGACGTCGTTATCCTGCGCCGCATATCGAAAAACCTCCTCATAGGAACCGCCTCCGAAATCCTGAAGCATAATATGGAAATCCGCGGCCTCGGGATCATCGATGTCGAGAAACTCTACGGCGTCGGTTCCATACGGAATGAAAAGAAAGTCTCCCTGCTCGTTCACCTGGAAAAATGGGAGTTGAACAAGGAATACGAAAGACTGGGTATCGAGGAGTTGAAAAGAACCATCTTTGACGTGGAAATACCGGAGTATCGAATCCCCGTGGAACCGGGCAGAAACCTTGCCATACTGATCGAGGTCGCCGCTTTGCAGCAGCGCCTGATTCATCAGGGTTATAATCCCGCTGTTGAATTCAATAAAAATCTCATCGATCGGATTCTCAAGAAAACGCCCGATACGGGATAAACTTTTTCATATCGCTATGATCTTGGATTGCGGAAAGGTTCCGAAAATGAGTAACAAACCATTTGGTTCCAGAGTACACCCAAGATACAAGATCAATCTTCCCATCGAATTGCAAAGCGTGGAAAATATACCCAGGTCTAACGCAGCGCCTTCGATCCATTTCCGATCCACTACGCAGGATATAAGCCTGGGGGGAGTATTGGTGGAACTCGAGAGGGACGCGGAAGGACTCGATGACAGTTGGAAATCAGATTGGTTTACGGACAGATTCTTCTGGCTGCGCATCAAAGGCATTCCACGGTTGAAAGACGGTTTTTTTACCAAGGCGAGAGTGGTGCGTTTTATGGAAAAAAAAGATCGTAAAGGGCCCTGTATCGGCTTGGAATATAAAGACCTGATCGTATCCGTATCCCAGGAACTCAAAGACTATCTCGAATCGCTTTCCAGGTTCGAATGAA